>CAUVHB010000010.1:0-12400 GCA_963551335.1 uncultured Treponema sp. | reverse complement strand
CCTGATGATGCATGGCTCTCCCGTTACCACAACGGATATAAAATCAATGGCGCTCTCCAATTTTGAGCTTATTTTTCATGGAACGAATGCTCACGCAGCGCTTGCTCCAGAAAAAGGGCGCAGCGCTTTGGATGGGCTTTTACTATTTTTTCAAGGTATCGAATTTTTACGAGAGCACGTTAAAGAAGACACCAGAATGCACTATACGATTACCGATGCGGGAGGCGCGGCAAATGTCGTCCCTAAACTGGCAAAAGCTGCCCTCAGTTTACGCTCTTATGATAGAGCTTATCTTGATGAAGTTGTTGCCCGTGTTAAAAAAATTGCCAAAGGCGCAGCTTTAATGACCGAAACGTCCAGCGAGATGATTCAAACCAAATCGCTTGACAGTAAAATACCAGTTTTATCGCTGAACAAAGTATTGATGGATAACGCTGCACTGCTGAATGCTCCACGGATAACGCCGCCGCGCGAAAAAACCGGTTCTACGGACTTTGGCAATGTTATGTATCGTGTGCCGGGCTCTTGTATACGGATTGCCTTTGTCCCCGAAGGGACATCCTCTCATTCCGATGTCTATTTGCAATATGGAAAAACAAAAGAAGGACATGAAGCCATACTAACCGCTGCAAAAATTCTTGCATATTCGGTATGCGACATCGTTGAGTATCCTTCCCTTCTAGAAGAAATACAGGCAGAATTTGCCGAACGTAAACACGGAGCAAAGCAAAAAAATTAAAGCCACCGCTCTCTTAACCGTCCCCTTAATAGTGGGTAACATCCTTTATCTGCTTTAAGTTTTGAATAATACGACCGCCTTCCGGGGATTGAAAAAAATGCAGACTTGCAGGGGGAAGAATGTCGGCTAATTGCGCCCAATCTTCTTCCTGCAGCAGAAGCCGCGCTTTTGACGCACTGATGGGAACACCTGCGGCTTGTTTTCGGGGAATGATATGCAGCTGTACGCCGTGCGCAGGCAAAAAATCCTGTAAAATGCGGTTATAAAGCCCTGTTACACGGCTAAACGGCTCATCTCCAACGAAGCGATGAGTAATATGTAGGGCTTTGGCAATGCGCACAAATAATGCAGCATCCAGAGCGGCTTGTACCGTGATAGCCTCATCGGAATCTTTGAGGAAATAGGCAGGAAACGTTGCAGACGATATGAGGTAGTCTTGGGTTCTATGGTACGAAATATTTTTAAAATGAGCGGTATTCTCTTTAATCAGCCGCTCCCGTACTGCGAAAGGAATAGCGGAAGCATCGTCTGAAACCATAAAGAGGTGCAGGTGGTCGACAGCTGCCGCTGCCTGTTCGACGAGGTAATAATGTCCTATGGTAAAAGGATTGGCATTCATTACAATAGCGCCTACCGCGCCTGAATATATCCCGGTTTTCTGCAATGCGCCAAGATATTTTTCAAAACCATTCTTTTTGTTTTCCAGAAAAACGAGTGTATCGGCAACCGTAACAATAGGATAAAACCCGAGCCTTTCAAAAAACGGCGCGGCTCCCCGCTTTGTATAGATAAAAAGGTTGAAAAATCCGTGTTCATTTCTGTCTGCAATCAGTTCTGACATTAAAGGAGGCAGTAATCCTTCTCCTTGTAGGGCTTTTCGTACGGCAATGCAGCGCAGTGTATTTTTATAGGCGGAAGCGGTTGCGGCAAGCGTGTCCGTTTCATCAAAGAGCCCGTATGTCGTGTCAAGGCAGGAATCAATATGCAGAGCATCCGATTCCAAAAGCTCAATCACTTGCTGCCGCTGCTGTGGATCGTCCAAAAAAATTTTTCTTACCTGATACGTCATTCTGATTCTCCGTGTTATTAAGTTCGCACCGGCACGAGCGACACCGGCGGATAGACCGGCGTGAACCAAGTATTATAGAGTTTTTTTATAGTGTCAAGGTCTTTCCTCGCTACTGCTGTATTTGCGGTGATAAATCTTATTCGTGCGTCGGGGTATGTTGATTATAAGCCTATCGCTTTTGATCTCCTGATAAATCGGATTTCCACCCTAGTTGTTTTTTTCCTATAGTAATATAATGCTTACAAGAGGTACCTATATGGAAATTTTACATGCGGCAACGGCAGGTACGTTGGAATCAAGCGATGTGCAGATAACTGTTTTGCCGAGCGGAGAATTGGACGTCACCATCGAAAGCGATGTGATTCATCAGTACGGCAACCATATACGGCAACTAGTAATGGATGCCTTACAACGGATGAGGGTGCAGCACGGTGAAATCCGCGTCATCGACAAGGGTGCGCTGGACTGCACGCTTGAGGCGCGACTGGAAACGGCGTTACATCGCGCTGCCGATACGCTGGTGCCCGAAAAATGGGGCAAGTAGCCAGAGGTCTTGCGGAGGAATAGAATATATGGAACCGAATAACACAAAGAAGAACAGGATACGGCGGACGATGATGTTTTTGAATGCGCAGCGCCCGTCTTTGCTGCAGGATGCGTATATTTACCGATCCGACAGCTTGATGTTTGACCTTGAAGATGCGGTCGCCGAGCGGGAAAAGGATTCTGCCCGTTTTTCGCTGTACCATGCGCTGACGTCAATCGATTATCAGGGCTGCGAAAAAGTGGTGCGCATCAACGGACTCGACACGCCGCATTATAAAGAAGACATACGGGTATGCATTGCAGCGGGGGCGGACACAATCCGTATCCCCAAATGTGAAACACGGGACGATGTGCTGCATGTTGCCGAATTAGTAAGCGATGCAGAAAAAGAATACGGCCGGGTAGAAGGTTCAACCCTGCTGATGGCAGCCATTGAATCCCCGCGCGGGGTGATCAATGCGCTGGCAATCTGCGAAGCTTCGGAGCGGATGATGGGTATCGCACTTGGTGCAGGCGACTATATCCGCAATCTGCACACGGTAAAGTCGGACTCTGGGATAGAGCTATTGGGCGCTCGGTCTCAACTGGTGATTGCGGCGCGAGCTGCGGGCATTCAATGCTTCGATACGGCCTACCTCGATGTAGATAATATGGAAGGCTTTAAACAGGAAGTTGCGCTGATTAAGCAGATGGGCTTTGACGGCAAGTCGCTGATTAGCCCCAAGCAGATTGCACCAGTACATGAGCTGTACACACCGACTGAAAAAGAGATTCGTCATGCGGAAAAAATCATCATTCAGCTGGAAGAAAATAAAAAGAAAGGAATTGGGGTCTTTACCATTGATGGAAAGATGGTCGATATTGCATTACTTGAGGGAGCGCAACGGACAATCAACTATGCGAAAGCCTCCGGTGTGTATAAAGGAGCGTTGTGATTATGAAAAATCAAGCCGGACGGGACATTCCCGACACTATACTTTCAAACGGAAAACAGGCATATCAGGGCGCCTATCACTGTGACGGCACACATTTTCAGCGAGTTGCCCGGAAAGGATACGCAAAACTCACCTCATCTCCCGAAGATAAGGTGGTACACGATCTTAAAGAAGCGGTTAAACGGGCTGGTTTGAAAAACGGAATGAGTATTTCGTTCCATCATCATTTTAGAAATGGCGATTATGTGGTGAACAAGGTTGTACAGGCAATCGGTGAACTCGGTATCAAAGATATTACGATTTATGCAAGTTCGCTGGGAGAAGCGCACGATGCCCTGCTCCCTTATATTGAAGACGGTACTATTACCGGTCTTTCATCGAGCGGCGTGCGCGGTAAAATCGGCGAAGCAATTTCGCACGGGCTGTTCCGCAACGTGGTCTACATTAGAAGCCACGGTGGACGGGTACGGGCGATAGAATCCGGTGATATTCATATTGATGTTGCGTTTATCGGAGCGCCCAGTGCAGACTGTATGGGAAATGCGCGCGGAAAAGGCGGTAAGTCAGATTGCGGTGTCCTTTCGTATGCGATGATCGACGCGCAGTATGCGGATACGGTTGTTGTCGTTACAGACACGCTGGTACCCTTTCCAAATTTTCCGCCCGCTATTCAGGCAATCGATGTCGATATTGTTGCGGTTGTGGATGAAATTGGAAACCCTGCAAAAATAGCCAGCAAGGAAGTCCGCTACACGGATAATCCCAAAGAGCTGATGATGGCCGACTATGCGGCGCGGTTTATCGCACACTGTCCGAATTTCAAAGACGGCTTTTCGTTCCAAGCTGGCGCAGGCGGCGCTGCGTTGGCGGTTGTCCGCTGCCTCAAGCAGTACATGGCAGAAAAGAACTATAAGATAAGCTTTGCCATCGGCGGTATTACTGCCCCGATTGTGCAGTTGCTCCATGACGGACTGATCAAGTGCGTCGTCGATGCGCAGGACTTTGACCTTCCGTCAGCAGAATCGGTTATCGACAGCCCCGGACATTTTGAAATTTCTACGTCGCAGTATGCCAATCCTTTTAACAAGGGCGCATTCGTGAATATGCTTGATTTTGTGGTACTCGGCGCCTTGGAAATCGATACCGACTTTAACGTCAACGTCATTGTCGGCTCGGACGGCATTGTGCGCGGCGCACCCGGCGGTCATCCCGATGCTGCGGCAGGAGCAAAGGTCAGTATCATCATTACGCCGCTTATCCGCTCGCGCATTCCGGTAGTTATCGATAAGGTTACCACGGTAACCACGCCCGGGGAAACGATTGACGTACTGATTACGGAGGAAGGCATTGCGATTAACCCGCGCCGCACCGACTTAATCGATGCGATGAAGGGCAGCGGACTGCCGATTACGACTATCGAAGCGCTGCGCGACAAGGCGTACCGTATTTCAGGTGCGCCGGAACCGGTTCACTTTGATGAAAAGGTTGTTGCCGTGGTGGAATACCGCGACGGCACCGTGCTCGACGTTATCAGAAAGACAAAGCCTTTTGAGTTTAGTAAATAAGGGTAATACTGCGGAAGGTGCATCGACCAATAGGGTTGTGAAGGCTGAGAGAGTTTGTAAGAAACTCGCCGCTATTGCGGTGAAGGCGCTGCTGGATGAAGCGGCGCTGTTTCCGAAACCCGGTTTGGTCGATCCCGTTTCGCAAGGCGCGCATTCGGATATGGACTTTACCACCCTTGTCAGAAGCGCCGCGGCGCTGCAACAGGGGTTTTACAAATGCGCGCGTATCGGCTATGAGTCCGCCGCTCCGGCTCAACCGATAGCCGCTGCGGTACGGAAACAGCTCCGAACGGCAGGGCTTGCGCTTGAAAAAGCAATGTTTACTGAAACGCGCGGCGTCAATACGCATAAAGGCGCAATCTTTATTTTTGCGTATCTTTTAGGAGCGGCGGGGCAGTTATCGGGTGTTACACAGCTTGACGGTATCTGTAATGGAGTGGAATTGACGGAAACGCTGTGCGCTCAGGTGCGGGCGCTTGCAGCCGGTTTATGCAGCAAGGATATGGCCGGGGTGAGCGCAAAGCGAACGCTGACGCACGGCGAGCAGGTTTTTTTACAATACGGCTGCACGGGCATCCGCGGGGAGGTTGAAGCGGGGTTGCCCTTGGTACAACGAAACGCAGCATACCTTGCCGGACTTACCCATCTGACGCAACGGGATGCGTATCTTTACACGCTACTCCATATCATTGCGGAAAACAAGGATACCAACGTGCTGTTCAGGGCAGGTTCTGCCGCATTACGCGACCTACAAACTCGCTGCGCTTCCATCATTACATCAGGCGCTGCCGGATCGACGCTCTACGCTGCTGTGGAAGCGCTTGACGTTTACTGCATTGAGCGGCATATCAGCCCGGGAGGTTCTGCTGATATTTTTGCCGCAGTGCTGTTCTGCCTCAGTCTTGCTGGCGTATAAAAAACATCGGTACATCTCTCACAATCTCTCCTGAATTCGGAGAGATATGCGCCAATATTGAGAGAAAGGATTCTTTCAAACGCGGCTTAACGTAGATTTGAGCGGTTCTTATTAAGGAGTGTAAAATAAAAGCCGTACAAATGGCTCAGGCTTTTATTTACTCAAGTTTGCTCAGGGCGCAAACTTGTATATCATCTGCACGTTCTCACTTCGTTGCGAACGTGCGTAAAAAGTCAATCGAAAGTTGATACTTTCTTCTTGACTTTTTATGGGAGGTTTGACAATGAGTGAAAAAAAATCATTGGAATTTTTCGGTATGCCGTGGTATGTCGCTCTTGTAACGGTTGCCGTTGTATTGGTTGCTGCCTATACCGGCGGTCTATCAAAAGATTTGCTGGGCTCATTTGCGTTAATGTTCGCAATCGGGCTGGTATTCTATGAAATAGGCGAACGCATTCCACTCTGGGATACCTATATCGGCGGCGGCATTGTGCTTGCCTTTATCGGTACAGCGGTACTGGTCTATTTTAACCTTATACCGGAAGCATATCTTAAATCCATGAATACTGTTATGGATGATCAGGATTTCCTTTCATTCTTTATTGCCGTGCTGATCACCGGCTCTATTTTAAGTTTGGAACGGAACATCTTGCTTAAATCTTTTGCGGGCTATATTCCAGCGATATTGGGCGGGCTTGTCGGAGCCGCCGCTCTCGGTGTTCTCGGTGGGCTGCTCTTTGGTGTTTCGCCTTCACAGGCAATATTGAAGTATGTATTGCCGATTATGGGCGGTGGTAACGGCGGCGGTGCAGTTCCGCTCAGCCAGATTTACGAGCAAGTAACCGGACAGCCTAAGGCAGAATACTATGCCTTTGCTATTGCTGTACTGACAATTGCCAATATATTTGCCATTATGACCGCCGCAGTACTCGGTAAAATCGGAGAGAAAAAAACATCTTGGACAGGCGACGGTACCGTATTGATGCGTAAACAGACGGAAATTAGGTCTGAAAGCGGAAAGACCTCTGCAACGCTTGCACAGGTTGGCGGCGGTCTTATTCTGTCGGGAGGTTTTTATGCGCTTGGCCGGCTGTTTGGGAAAGTGTTGCTGCCGAAAGTATTCGGTGTTGCGATCCATCCCTTTGCATATATGATTTTATTTGTTGCATTGGTGAGCGCATTGGGCATCATCCCAGAAGGACTACGAGCCGGTGCAAAAAAGCTGCAAAGCTTTTTTACTGGTACCCTCATTCTGATTATTATGGTAGGGGTCGGCGCTGATACCAGCTTGAAAGAATTGTTGGATGCCATCACCTTTGGGAATGTCGTTATGGCCTTTTTAATTGTTGTCGGCGCTATTCTCGGTTCCGCAGTAACAGGCTATCTTGTCGGGTTTTATCCGATTGACTCGGCTGTTACCGCTGGGCTTTGTATGGCAAACCGCGGCGGTTCTGGCGACTTGGTGGTACTCGGCGCCTCAAAGCGAATGGAGCTAATGGCCTATGCGCAGCTTTCATCCCGACTCGGCGGCGGTATCGTACTCGTTATCGGCAGTATTTTATTTTCGCTTTTATGGTAAGCGTCTTATCATGGAAATTTTTACCGAAGGTGTCCCGCAGACAGTACAGGATATGGCCGCCTTGCGGGATGCCCGGCGGGAACAGCAAGCGCAGTTATTTCGGCTTGCGGAGAAGGACAGCGGGTATCGATTAGGGAGCTCCCTGTCAGATGGAACGCCGAATCAAACGTTGCCTGTAAATAAAACCGTGGTGATGTTTTCGCTCGTGATTCCGGGGCCGATAAAAAATAACCGCTTTCTGGAGACAGTCTTCGATGAAGGCTGCCGTACATTTTTAGATATGCTCGAACAGGAGCGGCCGTACACGGACGAAAAACCGGTCGGCGCAGGTTCTGTACAAACTCCGCTCATCGTGGCTCATTACGAAAACCGAGTTCCCGCAGGATGCACCGCATTTTGGCTACTGAACGCGCACGCAGAAACAGTCAAACGGCAGACCGCAGCATTGGAACGCACACATCCGATCGGTATATTGTGGGATTTCGACGTTTTTTCGGCATTTGAACAAAAGCTTTCCGCATCGGAACTGGGACTTCCCGCCCGCCCGTGCCTTATCTGCGGCAATCCCGCTAAGCTCTGTGCACGAAGTAGGACGCACAGCGTCCCCGAAATGCAAGCAACAATTTCAAAACTAATTTCTGAAGCCTATTGATGCGATATCTTGACGCAATTCTTTTTTTATCATTACGCGCGCCATCATTTAACATCAGTCGATTGTAGTGGATTACTCAGCCGGCTTTCTTTTTGCCAACTTAGCTCACATGGCAGAGCAGCACCCTTGTAACGTGCAGGTACTTAGTTCGAGTCTGAGAGTTGGCTTTTTTTTGATAGTATCGCGTTTCTTTCATATCTTCTGTATTAATCTACAGCTGCACTCAAACATTGTAATAGGGCTATTCCATATCATTTTCCAATCACCAATCATTACTGAACATTTTCTACAAATGATACCTGATACAAATGATGTCTCTCGTTTTTTCGGATACCCTATAGCTTTTTGAATTACTGCCGATACTATGAAAGCTATGGTAGTATCTTTGCCGAAAAAAATCACCTTATTCCTTTGTACCGCCGTGCTTTATATAGCCAGCGCATATTCCTACGATTCTGTCAACCCTGAAAAGAACGCTACCGTTCCGCAGGGACAGATTGAATGGCAGCCGGTCTTTCCCCGTGCCCTTTTCCTCAATAAACCAGAGATTACGGTGATGGAAACCGGAAGTCTGGCAGGTCCTATTGAATATCAGGATATCATAAAGAACAAAGAACGAGCGGAACAGGGTTTGCAATCGGTATTGCTCAATAGCGATGTTTTTGCGCTATATGGAAAGCCGAACGCCCGCACAATGGGTATACTCGGTCAGTATTCACTTGCAGAGATTGAACCGATTATGAATGAGTTCGTAAAACTCTACGATGCTGCAAACGGCAATCGGTCTATTATCCCTGCGTTTTATATCATTTACGGCACCTGCTGGCCTGCCGGCGAAATTGGTATCCTCTCTACCGCTATTGTAGAGCAATACATTGCATTTGCAGCGGAGCGCGGCTGGTATGTGTTTCTCGACCATCAAATAGGTAAGTATTCTGTAGCCGAAGCGACAAAAAAATTACTCCCGTTCTTAAAATATCCAAATGTTCATCTTGCGCTTGATCCTGAATGGCGAACCACAAAACCAATGAAAGAAATTGGCTCCGTTACGGCAGAGGAAATCAACGAAGCCCAGCAGATTATACAGAATTACATGATTGAACACGGCATCGGTGGGCGGCGTATGTTGGTTATCCACCAGTTTAATGCAAAAATGATTCAACAGCGGCACTTGGTAAAGAGCAATTACGAGCGGGTGCAACTCATTCATTGTGCCGACGGATTCGGCTCTCCGCGGTTAAAAAAAGAAACGTATGCATATAACGCAGCGGCAAAAAATATTCCGTTAAAATCGTTCAAGCTGTTTTTAAAGCCGATGGTTGCAGGCGCCGGTTATGACGTTCCGATTATGAAACCGGAAGAAGTATTCTCGCTGGAACCGCGCCCGTATTTGATTATGTATCAATAAGTCTTTGACGATGGCATCAATTATGATACGGTGGCGCTACATCGATTGAAAAAAAGATAAAACAAATAGAGAAGTTTTTGATCTATCTCCGCACCCGGTAGTTACGGAGATAGTATGTTGGAGATGGGGGGAATTGAACCCCCGTCCTAAAAAGAGACACAGGAGCGTCTACAGGTTTATCGGCGCGAGGTGATTGTCGGGATCCGGTGTCAGCGCCGAAAGCGTCGAATCCGTAGTGCGGAAAGTGTCCTTTTTGCCGTCCGCATCCGGTAAAAAGCAAGCTCCGAGTAGCGTCGGAACTCTACCTCGCTCGGAAGCAACACTCGGTAGGTTCCGCGATTACGCAGCTACTGCGTAGTCGGAACTGTCATTGTTGGCAGTTATAAAGTTTGCCGCTTTTTAGGAGTACGGCTCTCCACCTGCAACTCAAGCCTCTGCTTCCTAGTCGAAACCGGAACATCCCCAGGCTTAATCTAATCGAATATACGGATTTACGAGCCGCATGTCAACACCTATGCTGCGGGATTTTCAAAATAATCCTAATACGTGTTCAGCGAAGCGCATGGACGTACTCCGCTAAACACTCAACGCCGTAGATAGTAGGTATCTTTTCAAAAGGAGCTGCAACTCCGCAGCTTTTTCACCATCAATACAAACAGCAACATAAAAACGGAAACCAGTGCAGTAAAGCCGCCTGGCGCGACGTTTAAGTAGTACGAGCAGACAAGACCGAGCATAATGTCCGCGATACCGAAACAGATTGAAAAAAACACCGTTCGCTTAAAGCCTGTATGCAGCTGGAGCGCCGTCGCAACTGGCAGGGCAATCATTGAACTGAGTACGAGCACGCCGACTATCTTAATAGAAACGGCTATTGTCGCCGCTACTAAAATCGAAA
The DNA here is from genome assembly GCA_963551335.1 of uncultured Treponema sp. GTDB lineage: Bacteria > Spirochaetota > Spirochaetia > Treponematales > Treponemataceae > Treponema. Next base: position 2,093 of record CAUVHB010000010.1, on the reverse strand, counting down.
AAATATAATTGATTGTCTTTACACGAATACCGATGATATACGCAATGTCTTCATCAAGTGTTATGTACAGCAGCTTATGGTACAGCGCTGCCAATACGGCAACGGCAAAAAAGCTTAATACGATAACGGTGACAACATCGGAGGTTGAAACCGTTAAAATACTTCCGAACAAATAGGCTTCGGCATTGGTTCGTATCAAACCCGAGCTCATCAAGGTGATGGCAATTCCAACGCTGAGCGAGAGGACAATAGAAAGGATGAGTTCGCTGTATTCTTTAAAGTAATTACGGAGCGCCTCGATGAGTGCGCCCGCTGCAGAGGTAAAGGTAAAAGCTCCGATGATGGGATTGACACCGGCAACCAGCCCGAGCGTAATCCCCGTCAGCGAGGCGTGCGCAAGGGTGTCGCCGATAAGCGAGTACCGCCGTAAAACAAGGAAAATACCGATTAACGGGCAAAGAATACCGATAAAGAACGACACAATAAAGGCATTCTGCATAAAAACGTATTTCAACATAGCGGTTATATTATCAGATTTTATCCGGAAGAGCTATCGGGGAAATCAAGGAGCCGGCTACACAACCGAAGCGGCGTATTTCCAGCTCCTTAAAGGCTTATTTTTACCTATTATAGTTCGGTATTTATAGTCCGGTATGGCGGAGCGTTGCTCGCTTTTCCAGTTCTTCAAGCGTAAGCTGCGGATAGCGCACTTTTGCAAGGAAGATCATTGCAGCGATGATGTACGGTTTAAAGCTTGCCTGCTTGTAGAGCGGTACGCGATAGCGGTCGAACACTGAACCGGCAACTTCGCCTTCTTTGCAGCTGACGCCGGTAATATCCGCCGGTAAGCAGTGCAGGTACAGCGCTTTGCCATCTTTTGTCAGCTTCATCATATCTTCGGTGCATTCCCAATCCTTGTGGTGGGCATTCTGAGCGAGCAGCTCTTTTTCGAGCGCTTTAATACCGTCAAAGTCGCCTGCACCGTAGAGGTTCGTCCGCTTTTCCATTGCGGTAAAGGGCGCCCAGCTCTTAGGATATACGATGTCAGCATCCTTAAAGGCTTCCTTCATGCTGTTGGTTTTGGTAAAGGAACCGCCCGATGCCTTTGCCTGTTTTTTTGCAACTTCTTCTACCTCAGGCATTACTTCATATCCTTCCGGATGTGCAAGCACCACGTCCATTCCCAAGCGGGAGAATAGACCGATTGCGCCCTGCGGAACGGAAAGCGGTTTGCCGTAAGAGGGTGAATACGCCCATGTCATAGCGATTTTCTTCCCCTTGAGGTTTTCCAGCCCGCCGAACTCGTGGATGATATGGAGGGTATCTGCCATAATCTGCGTAGGATGGTCGATGTCGCACTGCAGGTTGACGAGGGTTGGGCGCTGTTCAAGTACGCCATCCTTATTACCTTCCGCAACTGCATCCATAAAGGTGTGCATGTAGGTATTACCCTTGCCGATATACATATCGTCGCGGATACCGATAACGTCAGCCATGAACGAAACCATGTTTGCAGTTTCGCGGACGGTCTCTCCGTGGGCAATTTGAGACTTGCCTTCGTCCAAATCCTGTACTTCCAAACCGAGTAGGTTACAAGCGGATGCAAAGCTAAAGCGTGTGCGGGTCGAGTTGTCGCGGAACAGCGAAATGCCGAGACCGCTTTCAAAAATCTTTGTAGAAATGTTGGATTCCCGCAAAGTACGTAGCGCATCCGCTACCGTCCATGTTGCAAGAATTTCATCGAAAGTTTTTTCCCACGTAAGGAAAAAGTCATTGTTGTACATCTTCTTAAAGCTCAAACTATTGAGCTTTGTAATGTACGGATCCATAATTAAAGCCATAATTACTCCTATTTGGGGTAGGGGCTGTCGAAAAAGTAACCAACTTTTGAGACATCCCCGTGCCTTTATACTCTATTGTCGTTTATAGTTTTTCAACGTAGATGGACGGCAGTGCAGCATATACAGCTGCGCACGTTACCAAGTCCTGTTTCCATGTAATTTCGTTCGGGGCATGAGCCTGTGCTTCAGCTCCGGGACCAAAACCGATACAGGGAATGTTATTTCGTCCCATAATAGACACGCCGTTTGTAG
>CAUVHB010000009.1:0-12649 GCA_963551335.1 uncultured Treponema sp. | reverse complement strand
CATACCCCTTCTCTTCAAGAAACTTTGCAACAAGGTTTTTCCCCGCGCAGGACTGCCCTGCAAGTCCAATGAGGTTCGCTATCTTTTGCGGCATTACTCACTCCGTACATCTAAAAGAAACCTCTAAAAAATCACTTTTTTAGAGGTTTGCGCCTCAGTTTTACTTAATCAGTTTTACTTAATCAAAACGAACTCAACACGGCGGTTTTTCCACCAGTTATCCTTATCGGCAAGCGATGCGATCGGCTGTGTGCCGCCGATACCGACGGACGACAGTCTTGTACGCGCTACGCCTTTTTCAATCAGAAACTTGCGGACAGCATCGGCGCGTGCTGCAGAAAGAGGAATAAGGTCTTCCGTCTCTTCACGCTCCGTTCCGCTCGTATTATTTGCATGCCCTTCAACCTGCACCTTATATTCGGGGAATTTGTTCAGTATCTCCGCAATACGGGTTAACACCTTAACATTTCGGTCAACGACATTTTTTTCAAGCTCGTCAAAATCTGCAGCATTTTTTCTAAAAATAATAGAAGGAACCGCTATCTTCAATTTATCGCCGTCGCGAATAACCAACACGTCGATCGGAATATACCCCTTTATAACAGAGGTCTGCCCAACTTCATCCGTTACGGTAAAGGTGTACGGGTAATCGGTAGCCGATTGTACGGTTTCGCCCATTAATGAACGACCGTCCCAGATTATTTGTTCGGTTATCTTATCCTTGCCGCTGGTACTCCAGAAGAGTTTATTACCGGTATCCTCCGGCTCCCGAATTTCAAACGACCATTGCTTGAGCTTGGTTTCCGATTTTGCAGACAAGTTAATAAAGAGTTCGTCTTCATTTCCATCGTTATCGGGGCTAAAATACTTAGGACGCATTGTAACACCAAGATCAGGGGCTTTCGTCGAAGAAATAAACGGGGCGGTACTAACAGTCAATTCATCGCCTTTCGTATAGCGCAAAGAGAGCTCAGCAATGAAAGTCCCCGTTGCAACCCTGCCAGAGTCGGCTTTACCGTCCCATTGAATGGACGAAGCAAGTATATCTCCTTTTTCCGATGACCATGTTTTTATCGGAGCGGCTATGCTATTATCCGCAGGTTTTATCACGATCGACCATGCAGCCAGCCCATCTTTCAGCGTCGTATAAACGGTCAGATTTTGCACATCTTTTATACCGTCGCCGTTTGGAGAGAATGCCGACAATTCCGCAGTGATATATGCCTTGGGCACACGTGAATCAATCACAATATTGTCGAGGGACATGATTGTTTTGTTACCGGCAGGGTCTTGTGCAAACACGGTGTAGCGATAAGTCCCGTCGGGAACTTTATTGCCGGAAGCATCGGTTCCGTCCCATACGAAATCAGCTGCGTTCCCCTCCCATGTAAAGTTTCGTACTTCCTTATTACCGGCTGCGGTAATAGCGCCCGTCCACAGGTTTTCTGTGGAAGATTTTTGTGTTACCGGTAAGTTCGGACGTGCTGCGGCGCTATCCGTAGAAAATACCGAATAAGGCACAGAAATTACCACTTCGGGATAGTGTGTATCAAGCGTAATTTCGGGAATAGTTGATTTAGCCTTCTGCCCGTTTGCAAGCATTACGTCAATCGAGGCGGAATACGTGCCGTCTGCACAAAGACCTTTTGAATCCTCCGTATCTGCCATACCGTTCCAGCTGATAGAAGCGGGCGGTATACCGCTTCCAGTAAGTGTTTTTACGGCAGCGCCTGTCTTATCATAAATTCCGAAAATATACGATGTTACGGCGGTGTTTGATTTCAGTTTAGGTGTAAACACAACTGTATCCTGTACACCGTCTTTATTGGGAGAGAATGCCAGCATATTTGCAGACAAAATGACATCCGCTTTTTCGGTATTCAGCTCGACAGAAACGGGAGCGGAATATCCGATAGTACCGGCTTCGTTTTTACCTACTAAACGATAGGCATACTTTCCATCAGCAGCTAAGGCGCCGGAGTCGGTGCGACCGTCCCACGCAAAACGTACGGCATTATCCTTCGTTATTGCAAAGCTGCGTACCGGCTTGCCGCTTATATTCCCTGCATTGTCGAGGGCATATATTTCTGCCGTCCAAGAATCTCCCGTACTTATTTGCTGTGTAAAGGTAACCGTATCAAGATTTCCATCGCCGTCAGGTGAGAAAATAGCAGTCGAAGCCTTTACCGTTGCTTGAGGGGCGGTAACATCGAGGCTGAAAACCGGTGAGGTTTTACTCGGTGCATATCCGTTTCCATAACGAGCGGAAAGCGTCGCCGTGTAATTACCTTGGGGCAACATCTTTCCGTTTTGATCTTTTCCGTCAAAGGTAATTGCAGCGATAGGTTTGTCGGTTATTGTATGCACCGTCGTTCCTTTTGCATTGCGTATATCGATTTTCCACTCTTGTAATCCAGTTTGTACCGGAATTGACGGATAGAGGACAATAGTGTCTTTTACGCCGTCGCCATTCGGAGAAAAGGCATTAGCGCTAATAGAAATACCGACCGAAGGTTTAACTGTATCAACAATAATATTGGGCACCGCTTGTGAAGCGCTATTCCCCGCACGGTCGGTTGCGGTGATTTTATAGGTATAAACGCCGTCGGGAACAAATTCTCTCGCATCGTTCGTGCCGTTCCATGTAAAATCGGCAGGAGCGGCATTGAGGGTCTCGGCAGTACGTACAACACGGCTATCGGCATCGGTAATAGATGCTATCCATTTATCTTCAACAGAGCCGTGCTGCTTGATAAGGAACGTATCCTTGTTTCCATCTCCATCGGGACTGAAAATCAAAGCATTTTGTCCAGAAGGCGGTGTAACGGTAACAACCGGCGGCGTATTATCAACTATAACGGAATAGCGCTTTGTTTCTACCGTATTGTTATTATCATCGGCAGCCATAATAGTAAAATAGTAAACTCCGTCAGGCGCTACCGAACCGGAACTGAGCATACCGTCCCACCGCAGCGCCTCCGGTACTTCAACACCGGATTTTGCTGTTGTCAGGAGTTTCCAAAAAGACTTTCCATTCAACTGCGGACGCCCTTCTTTGTTCGTAATTGTACGAACAATTTCGCCTTTCTCGTTTTCAAACACGCAAATCCACGACATTACGTAGCGTTCATCGGTGATGGATAATGGAATTTCGAGTACATCCTGCACACCGTCGTTATTAGGAGAAATATATTGAGCTTCAGGATAATTGACCGTGATGACAGGCGGTGTCGTATCGGTTTTTCCGACCCTTACATTTACACCTGCACCGAGCGCCCAGATATTATTATAGAAAGGTTTCGCGGCAAGCTGCGGCGTAATATCACTATGCCCCCACGAATTTTCCTTGTCAGAATCTTTCGATTTAATTTTAATTGAACAAGCAAGCGCAAACGAAGGAATATAGGTTTGACGATGGTTCAATGTTTCAATGAGATTGAAGTTCCAACCGGTTTTAAGGGTAACCATATCGGCAAATTTCAGATGCAAACCGGTATCAAAAACAACGTTTTGGAATGTCGGAAAGGATAAATCCAAATTAAGCCCAAGCTTAAAGTTTTTTACCGAAACGAGGGTGGTTGCAAAGCCTACTCGCGGAGTAAACATACCGGTGAATCCGCTGGTATCCGTTATCCCCTTAACGCCGCCGCGATTGGCGTTGTACGGTTTTCCCATTCCAGTAATTGAAGCGCCGATTTTTGTGTCTTTCGCAAATCCAAGATCCCCAAAGCGATAAAGAACACCGATATCGGCTCCAACACCCCAGCCGGTACCCACAATACCGTATAATCCGATTCCGAGCGCCAGATTTTCGGTTACTTCCTTTGAATACTCGAGCCGCAGTGAACCAGCAGTCCCCCATGGCAATGTTTCAAACGATGAATTAAAAAAATGCACATCGGCTGAAATCACCCCCCATCGGGCAGGATATAAGAAATCGATGTTTGCCAAATGCCCCTTTAATCCAAAGTCGTTCGGGGTAGCCTTATTAAATCCGACAACAGCTGCATACGATAGGTCGAAAATAATCCGCTGTTCATACGCTGAAAGAGCAGGGTTCGTCGCCAGTTCAGCAGGATTCCCATCCCCAAACGGACCGCCGGTAGCGCTTGCCTGACCGCCCAATAAATCGGGAGAAAAAAACGTATTGGCAGATTCCCCTCCAACAGGCGGGTTATACGCGAACAAGAATGTATATGCGCTCATCAATGCACATAAAGTGAATACAACTCGTTTCACAAAAGCCTCCTCAATAGGATACCTTCAAAAACTTCAGCTGAGAGAGATATCCACATATTGCGTAATAATAATAGGCATCTCTAAAAACATAACCGAGTTTTTAGAGATGCCCTAATGACCTATTTTAGAACGGAGAACGGATTGATTAAGCTCCCGTTTTTATAAATAGACAAATGTAAATGAGGCCCCGTAGAATAGCCGGTATTACCGACCGCCCCTACAACAGCCCCTTGAGTAACATATTGACCCCGCTTTACATAAATCGCGGACAAATGACCGTAAAGCGATTGATACCCTCGATCATGGGTAATAATGACATAATTTCCGTAGATGCGGTTAAATCCCGTTTCTGCAATTCTTCCGTCGAGGGTAGCTTTAACGGAGGTTCCGGTCGGTGCAGCCAAATCGACCCCTGAATGGAAGCTGCGGGCGCCGGTAAAAGGATCACTGCGATAGCCAAACGGAGAAGTAAGCCGCCCGTGTATCGGATAGATAAATAATTCACCGAGCGCTTTCCGCAGCTCAAACGACGAAAGCGCTGCACCGGGAATAAAAAGCTTTTGTCCAACCGACAGCGTTTCGTTTGTTAGGTCGTTTGCATCCAGCAGTGCTGTAACGCTTACGTTATGAGCTGCTGCAATACCCGCAAGCGTTTCACCTTTTTTCACTGTATATAAAAGACCGTCAGCCGAAGGAATCCGCAGCACCTGCCCTACGCTAATCCGGCGAGCGTTATCGATATTATTCACCGATAGTAGGGTTCCGAAATTCCGCAACCCTGCCCCTGAAGCAATACCGCTGACGGTATCTCCCTTTTTTACCGTATAATCTTTAAATGTAACCGCCGAAACGTAATCGTTCACCGCAACTCCCGTATCGTGATCGGAAAAATTTTCATGCTCAGGGAAAATATACGCATTGAGCGCACGGCTGAACGAAGGCTCTTCGCTAAAGTGCATCGTTCGGATTGAATAAGCCCCTGCGCCGTTACGCAAGAGCGGAACCGCTAAAATCGCATACAGAATACTGAAAATCAGCAAAATAGGCAAAGGGTTAAATTGTATCAGCGATACTGCCCGCTTTACCGCAGCTGCCGATGTTGACGTATACGGCACACTGTCGCCGTCAAAGCCGGAGAAAACGCCCATATTCGCTGCAACAGCGGTTTGCCGTGCCTGCTTTCCCGTATATTCACGTCTATGCTGTAGAAGAGAAAACGGCATAGAATCGTTTTGCACTATGTCCATATCGGACGCATGATACGTTATGATATCCATAGTTACACTATCGGCAAAAATGTAAATGTCTTTTATCCAATCTGGCGGATACTACCCAATCTTTCGGGTATTACCTGACTGTATCGAGTATCTGAAAAAAGCCAGTTCGGTTTTAAAAGATACTTGGGCATCTTCTAAACATCTAACCGAGTTGTTAGAGATGCCCGAGATTTTTTTACGCAGCCTGTTTTGTTGCCTTGCCCTTTCCCCCAAGCAGTCCGAACAAGAATGCGCCGATAACTGCCGGAATAAGCCACGCAACACCGATGTTGGAAAGCGGCAGTTTTTGCAGCAACGCAGCCAAGCCTCCGAATGAGACGGGCTGTGCACCGAACAGACCGAGAAAATCGTTTACGATACCTTCAGTTGATGCAAAAGCCTGCAAGCAGCTTACCAAAAGCGTACCGACTGTTCCGCCAACATAGTAGTACCGATTGGGGATATACTCATCGAGCAGATTCATAATGGTTAATAGAATACACACGGGGTACAGCGCTTCCAAAAGCGGCACTGAATAGCGGATAATGTTTTCTACCCCGTAGTTAGCGAGCCAGCAGCTGAATACCGATACAACGATAACAATCGCTTCATACGAAACTTTATCATGGAACAATTTCTTAAAAAATTGCCCTGCCGTTGCGGTCAAACCGATTGCCGTGGTCATACAAGCAAACGCAATCGAAAGCGACAAAATAACCTTTCCGGTATGTCCCCATAAACTCGCGCAGATATTGATAAGAAGCGCCGTGCGGCTAATGTCTTTCGGGAATACCTGCGAAGCAGAAGCGCCCGCGTGCAGTAAACCGCCGTATACCAGCAGCAAACCAAGCGCAGCGATCAATCCGGCAGAAAGGTTGATCTTGAGGAGCGATTTTCGGTCGGAATACCCGCGTTCCTTAATATTATTGATGATAATCGTAGCAAACAACATGGCTGCCAGCGCATCCATCGTCTGGTATCCTTCTAGAAAGCCTTTTAAGAAGAAATTCTGCGGGGGAGGATTTTCAAGTGGCCCGAGCGGCGCAATAAAGGCGCGGATAACGATAGCGGCAAGCACAATGATGAGCACCGGCGTTAAGTATTTACCGATGGTATCAATTACTTTTGACGGTTTAATCGAAAAAATCAACACGATAGCAAAGAAGATAATCGAACTAACGACAGGGCTTATCGATGTAGTAAACGGAAGCACGCCGATCTCATACGTAGTTGCAGCTGTCCGCGGCAGCGCTAATAGCGGGCCAATCCCCAGCATAATGACGGTGCCGAACACATTGGCAAAAATAGGATGAACTTTACCGGCAAATTGCTGTACATCGCCGCCTGCTTTTCCCATTGCAAAAATACCTAAAATAGGCATACAAATACCGGTAATAGAGAATGCAATAAACGTAATAAACCACTCGCTGCCGGTCATAAAACCGAGTAATGGCGGAAAAATAAGATTTCCGGCGCCGAAAAACATTGCAAAAAGTGCAAAGCCGACAATAATACAGTCTCTAAAGCCTTTCTTCATAACAACCTCCTAAGATAGGGACTTTCTAAAAACCTCAACTGTTAGAGTTTTCCCTTAGATATACTTTGGCGCCGCTGCAAAACCTTTCTCATCTCTGCGTTAACGGATATAACATTGCCTGACAGAAAAAGCCGATAGGCTTTCGGTTTTTAGCGGTTTCGCTTAGATTTTACGCTAATCCGTCGATATAACCGTTTACGAGGTCGATGCGGAGCGCCTGCGGATCTTTGGGAAGCCCCGGCATTCGCATCATATCGCCCATCACCGCAACGATCATTTCGGCGCCGTTGTTTACAATAATTTCGCGAACAGTCATATCGAACTGCTCCGGAACACCGAGCTTTTTGGGATCGTCGGAAAAAGAATACTGAGTTTTTGCAACACAGACCGGATAGGAATCAACGCCCCAAGTACTAATCCGCTTGAGCGTTTTTTCCGCATCGGTATGATAGGTAACCGCCTTTGCGCCGTATACCTGTTTGCATATTTTTTCGATTTTTGTTTTCACACCGTCATTATCCTGATAGGTAAACACGAGCGGTTTTGACGGTTCGGTTTCTATCAAGCCGACAACGGTGCGGGCAAAATCCGCAGCTCCAGCGCCTCCGTCGGAAAAGGCGCTATTTACGGCAAACGGCACACCGGCGTTCCGGCAGTACGCGCACAGGTAATCGATTTCGTCTTCAGTATCGTAATCGTACTTATTCAGCACAACCAGCGTTGTTTGACCGAATGCACGCATATTTTCGATATGTTTATCCATATTCTTAAACCCGCGGGCAAGCGCTTCTCTATTGGGTTTAGACAATTCCGCTTCCGGAACGCCGCCGTGCAGCTTAAGCCCGCCGGTGGTAACGACCAAGACGGTCAGCGCCGGCGCAAGTCCCGCCTTGCGGCACTTAATATCAAAGAATTTTTCCGCGCCTAAGTCCGCGCCAAAGCCGGCTTCGGTAATAACATAGTCGCCATAGGTAAGGGCGGTTTTGGTTGCAATAATGGAATTACAGCCATGCGCAATATTGGCGAAAGGTCCGCCGTGTACAAATGCAGGGGTGTTTTCGGTGGTTTGTACCAAATTCGGGTCAAGCGCTTTTTTAAGCAACACCGTAATTGCACCGCCAACGCCAAGGTCTTTAACGGTAAACGGCGTATTATCAGATCGATAACCGAGGATAATTTTTTCTATACGGCGGCGCAAATCGTCCATATCGGAAGCAAGACACAAAATCGCCATAATTTCCGAAGCGGCGGTTATATCAAACCCAGATTCCGCAGGGACACCGTTCCCTTCCCCGAGACCGGTAACGATTGAACGGAGCGCACGGTCATTAACATCGAGTACCCGTTTCCAAACAATTTTTTTTAAGCCTTGCGGCGTATTTTGCGTCCTAAACACATAGTTATCTAGCAGTGCGCTTATCATATTGTGGGCGGAAGTAATCGCGTGAAAGTCGCCAGTAAAATGCAAATTGATATCTTCCATAGGGAGAACCTGCGCATAACCGCCGCCCGCCGCACCACCCTTCATGCCAAAACAGGGACCAAGCGAAGGCTCTCGCAATGCCAACACCGCATTTTTTCCAATTTTCTGCAAGCCGAGCGCCAAGCCAATGGAAACCGTTGTCTTCCCGATACCCGCTTTTGTCGGCGTCATGGACGTAACAAGGATGAGTTTATGCTCTTTTACGCGGGCAGGAACGATAGATGTATACGGAATTTTCGCCGTATAAAACCCGTATGGAATTACGGAAGAAGAATCTATCTGGAGTCCCGCTGCAATCTCTTGAATTGGCTTGAGAGGCGTTTCGCGCGCTATCTGGATATCGGTTTTCATGCGGGCGAGTGTACAATAATCGTACAAAAAAAACAAGCAGACGCTCCAGCAATTTATAGCAATATATCGCAAGGTATGCGCGCGAAAAGGCTCCACACCCGCAAGTTTGTATCACTGCGATGGAGCATTGCGTCTCCCTGTGCGCCTAAACCTTAAATTTTTCCATTTCGGCAGTCAGCTCGTCAATACTCTCTGTATTTTTTTGCGTAATGGTGTTTACATCCTGCACCGCGGTATTGATTTGCATAGCTCCCGTTGCCATCTCATTCATACCGCAGACGATTGTATCGGATAATGCAGCCAGTTGCTTCATTTCAGTGGAAATAGCCATACTTCCGTGCAGCATTTCTTGCGAAACGGCTTGAACCTCGTGGGTCATGTCCCCGATTTTATCCATTGCCTGTACAATATGCATACTACCGTTCTTTTGTTCCTGCATTGCACGCATAATTATCTGCTCTTGCGATTTTGTCTTTTCGACCAAACCGAAGATTGCATCGAACTGCTCTTCTGTGGATTCAGCGGAAGCGGTAACGTGTTCAATCTTTGCTTTTAGTTCTTTTAAGATTTTTGTGATATTCTTACCATGATTACTAGACTCTTCCGCAAGTTTTCGTATTTCGCCGGCAACAACAGCAAACCCCTTTCCCGTCTCTCCGGCATGAGCGGCTTCTATTGCAGCATTCATGGCAAGTAAATTCGTTTGCGCTGCAATGTTTTGAATAACACTGCTGGTTTCCAAAAGAATAGCAGAGCTTTCATCGACCGCCTTACTTAAACTGACGGATTCTACAACAACCGTTTTGCCGCTCGCCGTCGCTTTATTGAGTTCATCCAATATCTGCATATTTTGTTCTATACCGGCATTGACCGTTTTGATACTGTTTGCCATCTGACCAATCGCAATACGAGAATCATCGACCGCTTCCGTTTGCACATTGACATGCCCATCCAGTTTTTCAATCGTCTGTGTAATAGATTGCAGAGAGGAATCGATTTTAATAACACTCTCTGACTGGTGCAGCACCTGTTTTTTGATATATTCGATATTGGTACTGATTTCGTAAATAGCGCTCGCTGTTTCCGCCATGTTTGCAGAAAGTTCCTGACCAACTTCAAAGAGCGCACCAACGTTCTCCTTTACCGCAAACAGGAGCATGCGGACATTATCAACCGACTGATTAAAGTCTTGTCCCATTCTCCCTATTTCGTTAGAAGAGCGTACGACCATCCGTTCAGTAAGATTCCCTTTGCGGAGATGCACAAATACTTTCGAAGTTTCAAGAATCGGCTGAATAACATGCTGCTGCACAAAGAAGACAAAAGCGCCGATTGAGACAATAACCATAACAAGCAAAATCAAAGTAGTTATATTATAAACATCCAAGAGGCGGTTAGAGTGTGTAACAACCGCATCAGTCCTTGCACTTAGAAGCGCAAAAGATTTACTCAGCGGCGTCATAATCTCAGAAACCGCTTGGTGATAGTCGGCATCGTGCAATATTCTAATTGCAAAACTTTGCGCCGTTTCTCCGGGTTGCGGTTTGGCGGCGCCGGCAGCGAACGTATGCAATACAACACTGTCCATCGCTTGCTTTTCGCGTTCAGTCAATTTTGTGGAATTCTCACTCGCCTTGTTCAAAAGCGCCATCTCTTCAGGATTGCACTGTAAGTCCACCAATAAGTCTTTCCGCTTAACAGTCCTGCCGGGAAATAATTTTGCATCAACAGTCTGAGGGCGCGGAATTTCGCCGTTAATCCACTTTTCAATAGTAAGATAGTCTTGGCGGTATTGCTCGTTACCGGTTATAACAAAAAGCCGACATAACCGCGTTAAATCCTGTGAAGATTGCTTAATTTCATTGGAAATAAGGTGGGTTAATTCTTCATTTTCATAAGATTCGATTAAAAAATTTTTTTGATATATGACAAAGATCAGCATCGTCATCGAAGCAAGCAGGAGAAGAATAGTTACCCCTGCCTGAATGACAAACCGCTGCATAATAGACAGTGATAACCGGCGAGATGTAGGCATTGTGCTGGTTGTTTCCATAGCTTGATCAAATCTCCTATACTATCATCTCCTATACTATCAATGATGATAATTTTGACCTTTTAGTATTTTGCAATACTGAATATCAAACCGCCCGCTCTGCTTACTATGCCCTCAAAAGAGGATGATGTCAACCGTGCATTAATGAATGAGTACATCAGATGCCGGAAAATATTTTTCTATTTTTGGGGCGAAAATTTCTTTTTTAGTATAGCTTCAACGATGGGCGGCACCATAGTCGATACATCGCCGCCGAAAGCAGCCAGTTCTTTAATTGAACTGGAGCGCAGCACAAAGAACTTAGGGTCAGGCACCAAGAATAACGTCTCTATCTGCGGATTCAAACTCTTGTTCATCATCGCTAAATCGAATTCATATAAAAAATCATTATCGTTCCGAACACCGCGGATAAGAACATCAGCTTTAATTTTCTTTGCATAATCGACGATAAGAGAATCCCACAGATGCACAGAAACATTATTCCAGCGGGACACCAATTTTTGTATAACGTCAAGCCGCTCCTCATCGGAAAAACAATAATGCTTGCTCTTATTCACGGCAATAACGACATGGATTTCGGAAAAGAGCTTTTGTGCCCGTTCGATAATATTTAAATGCCCAAAAGTCGGCGGATCAAAAGACCCCGCAAAGACAGCTTTTACCATAGTGCAGTTATTCCTTTTATTTTTTTCTATAATACAGACAATAGAATGATAAACTGGCGATAAGCCAGCATGCCGTTAAAAACTTAAGGAGGATTTTTAAGGGTACACGACAGTGTCTATTGTATCGTATAAAAGTATAAACCGCAAATAGTTTTTTTTGATATTCTAAAATTGTCAGGAGGAATGTGCAACAAAATATAACCGGCAAGCGGGGCGAGAGTATACAAAGCAAGCGATACAATACATTAATGTATTGTATCGCTTGTTCAACGCAGTTTACAGCGCCTCTTCTACATTGCTGGTGCTGGTTTTATGTACTTTCCAGTTTTTATCTTTGGCAACTTTCAGTTCATCTTCGGTAAAGGTTTTATAATTGCCTTCGGCAACACCGGTCTCTTCGGTGTAAATTAAACACGTTGCATTGTCTCCGACTTCTCGCTGCGGCAAACTTTCAAAGAGCTTCTTAAAAGCATCCTGTGAAAGGTTATTGCTGCTGCAGTCAAACACTTTTAATTTAGTTGCAGTTTTTACATCAAGAGCCGTAAGTTTATTAGAGTTGCAGTACAGTTCCGTCAACTCTACACAGTCTTTCAGGTCGAGGCTTTCAAGTTCATTGTTCCCGCAAGACAGTGTATTCAGCTTCGTTAAGCCCTGTACATTAAGGCTTTTGACATGACTGGTATCGCAGCTAAGCGTATTCAAATTCGGCAAACCTCTCACATCAAGGTTCGTAATATTGCCGTTGTCGCAAGAAAGATCTGTGATATCTCCTTTTAAGACGAACGAGGAGCCTGTTACGTGCAATGTTGTTGATGTATTGCTTGTAAGAGAGGTTTCGGCACAGCCTTCGACGGTTATGGGATCGCCGTTTGCGCTTAGAGCTTCAATTGTAATTGTTGTAACACCTGCAGGGAGTTCGATAACAGCTCCGACTACGGGTATAACGGTATGAGACTGCCGACACCCCGCAACCATTGTCATTGTGCCAACCACTAAAACCAATGCACCGATTATTGAAAATAAATTTTTCTGTTTCATAGTAACTCTCCTTTAAAAGCGTTTTTT
>CAUVHB010000008.1:0-12716 GCA_963551335.1 uncultured Treponema sp. | reverse complement strand
ATCGTAGCCGGATTCCAATAGATGTGTTGCAAATGAGTGGCGGAATGTGTGGCAGTCAAACACGGCGGCTTCACATCATTTTGTTAATCAAGCAGGGGATTGCTCAGCAACCCACTATATAAAAACGGTTCAAGGGTTGTTTTGCCGCCGAGGAGCATAATTAAGCGGTCAAAGCCCATCGCGACACCCGAACAGGGTGGCATGCGGGCGCAGATCCCGCCGAAGTTCTCCGGTACGGGATGCGGAACTCGCGCCGTTGCGTTTTTAACCGCTGTTTCATCCGCAAAAGAGCGGTTAATTTCTTCTGCATTCCGCGCTTCGGTATAGCAATTCGCCAGCTCCACCCCGCGCACATACACCTCCCACCGCTCTTTTGTCTTCCATATATATGTCCGTCCGTCAGCGGCGGTACGCTGTTCCGACCGTTCCTGCGCAAGGCAGGGTACCCGTGCAGGATAGTCCAGCAGCGCAATCGGCACATCGGGCGGAAGCTGCGGCTCGATGCAGTGTACCAAGAGCAGTTCGTATAAATCATCCCACGCCCAGCTTTCGTACTGCGCCCTGTCGCCCAGCCCCAGCCGTTCCGCATGGAAAGCTAAGTCTGGCGCTTCCGCTTCGGCGAGGGAAAAGCCGACAAAACGCTGAAAGGCTTCATCCATAGTCAGCGGTAAAAATGGTTTGGAAAGTATCGCACCCAACTCAGGGTCGGCAAGTGGCAGTCCCGCAACTGCCTGCGCCATAGTCTGCAAAAAAGATTCGGTAATCTTGATGGAATCACGGTAATCCGCCTGCATGGTATAGTATTCCAGCATGGTAAATTCGGGACTATGAATATGTCCAATGGATTCGCAGTTGCGGTAACATTTTGAAAGCTGAAATACCGAGCGGCCGTGCGCGGCGATAATCGGCTTGATAAATACTTCGGGGGAGGGGACAAGAAAGAGCGGGACTGCCGCCTCCTCGCCGGTTTTGAATGGTTTGAGGTATTCCGTGCGGAACACTTCGAGGCAGCTTTCGGGGATAAGCGCCGGTGAAAGCGCCGGAGTGTCCAGCTCTAAATACCCATCTGTAATAAAAAAATTCCGCGCCGCCTGCAAACAAGCCGCACGGAATTCAAGCGCTTCTCTGTCCATAATCTTTTCAAGGCAGCAACATCGCCTTGCAGAAATTTCCGCACGAATAATTGCTGCCGTGCTTCCAATTCTTATTCCCGAATGCTCAAGTGTAGTTCGGCAAGCTGCTTTTCGTCAACCTCGCTCGGGCTTTCGTCCATGGGGCTGACGGCAAAGGTGTTTTTGGGGAAAGCAATCACTTCCTTAATCGAGGTCTCGCCTGCCATCAGCATTACGATACGGTCAAGCCCGGGAGCAATGCCTCCGTGGGGCGGCGCGCCGTATTTAAATGCTTCCGTTAAAAAGCCGAACTTCTTTTCCGCATCGGCGGGGTTAAAGCCGACAATGTTGAATATCCGTTTTTGCAGTTCAGGATTATGGATTCTGATGGAGCCGGAAGCGACTTCGTATCCGTTGAGTACGAGGTCGTACAGGTCTCCCTTTACCTCGCCGGGGTTTTGCTCAAGCGTGTCAAGGTAGCGTTCCTGCGGCGCGGAGAACATGTGGTGCGCCGGATCCCATTTTTGCTCATCTTCGTTCCATTCAAAGAGCGGAAAGTCTACAACCCATAAAAAGGCGAATACTTTTGGATCAAGCAGATTCAAATCCTTGCCGAGCTTGCTTCTGACAGCGCCGAGCGCAGTACAGGCGGTTTTATATTTTGCATCGGCAACGAAGAGGAGCAGGTCTCCGTCTTGGGCGTTAAGCTTTTTGCAGATTTCAGCTTCCGCGCCGGCGCAGTATTTGGCAATGCCGCCTTCAAACGCGCCGCCTGAAACTTTTGTCCACGCAAGCCCCTTTGCCTTGTAGATTTTTGCCACAGCTTCCAGCTCTTCAATCTTTTTGCGGCTATAATTTGCTGCCTGTCCTTTCACGGTAAGCGCCTTGATAGCTCCGCCGGCGGCGATGGCATCTTTGAATACGGCAAACTCGGTGCATTCAGCCATCCATGCAGCATTTTGCAATTTCATCTCGAACCGAATATCGGGCTTGTCCGTGCCGTAGAGGTCAATAGCATCATCATAACTGACGCGCGGGAACGCTTGCACTAAATCTGCACCAATGGTCTTTTTGAACACCGTGCGGAACATATTTTCGGTAACGTCGAGTACGTCATCGCGGGAGACAAAGCTCATTTCAATATCAATCTGCGTAAACTCAGGCTGGCGGTCGCCGCGCGCATCTTCATCACGGTAACAGCGGGCAATCTGAAAATAGCGGTCAAAGCCGGAGACCATCAATATCTGCTTGTACAGCTGCGGGGACTGCGGCAGCGCATAAAATTTGCCCGGATAGAGACGGGACGGTACCAGATAGTCGCGCGCCCCCTCCGGCGTCGATTTAATAAAGGTCGGCGTTTCAATTTCCAAGAAGTTCCTTGCCGTCAGGTACTCCCGCACTGCGAACGTAACCTTTGAACGCAGTATCAGATGCTCCTGCATCGTCTGGGAGCGCAGGTCGAGATAGCGGTACTTAAGCCGGAGGTCTTCGTTTGCGTTGGTTTTTTCGTCAATCTGGAAAGGCAGCACGGCGCTCTTCGACAGTACGACAATGCGCTGCGCCTTTACTTCGATATGACCGGTCGGCATTTCCGCATTGACCATAGAATCGGGGCGAAGCCGCACGGTGCCTGCAACGGCAATACAATACTCCATCTTCAAACCGGCTGCGGTTTCTTTCAGCTCTGGCGTTGCATCGTCATCGACAACCACCTGTGTGAGCCCGTAACGGTCTCGTAAGTTTATAAAAGAGATACCGCCGTGGTCGCGCTTGCGGTGCACCCATCCGTTTAATACTACTGTTGTACCGGCGTCGCTTTTTTGCAGCTGACCGCAGGTAACTGTCCGTTTCATTTCTATCATAATAAGATAAGTATAGTTGAAACGGAGCGTTTATGCAATTATTGAAATGCTCCGCAGCACTCGGACAATCGAATGGCATCGGTATGCAAAGATTAAAAAACGCTATATACTGCTTATACGTCGAAAAGTATTGATCCGGAAGAGTATGGTATTCTGCTCTTTAATCGATATTTTTGAAGGAATGATTATGCAGAGCGAAAAAATTACAAAGCGGGTTTCCCTCAAAACAAAGCTTATAGTAATCTTCGGGCTTTTAGTCGCGGTTGCTTGCACTGTTGAGGGTGTTTTAGCTATCTATATCTCCCGCAAAGCGGTGTCGGAAAAGGTAGAAACTCATTTAAAAGATAAGGCGGCTGATGTCGCGGAGATTATCGACGGACGCATAAATTCTATCTTTCAATTCCTTGAAGGCATTGCCCGTATGCCCATTCTTGCGGATGAGTCGATTCCTTATACAGAAAAAGAAGCGCGGCTTCAAAAAGAAGTGCAGTTTAATAAACGATTGGTGCAGCTCAATCTATATAATCTTTCAGGCGTACGATATACCTCTGATGGACAAAAAGTATCGGTAGCAGATCGCGAATGGTTCAAAACAGCGGTAAGCGGTAAAAATGCGATTGCCGAGCCTTTAGTTTCTCGTTCATTGAATACATTTGTGCTTATCTTTGCGATACCGCTCTATGATGATGCTCATAAGATTGTAGGCGTTTTAAATGCAGTTACACTCGCAACACGCCTTGCAGAAGATATAGCGGATATCGTTGTGGGCAAAACCGGTCAATGCTATATCATCGGATTAACCGGCAATGTCATTGCGCATGAAAATACAACGCTTGTGGAAAATATGTATAATCCGATTGAAGATGCAAAAACAAATCCGCAGCAGGCGTCATTGGCTGCATTTGTTCAGCAAGCGCTCAATGCAACGGGCAGTAATATTGGCTACTACGAGTTTGAGGGAAAGTCGTATATTGCCGCTAATGCAATAATCAAGAATACCGGCTGGGCGGTGATTATCAGAGCGCCTGTAAACGAATTTATGGAGGCGCTTGCGTTCCTTGTCCGTTCTATCGGTCTTGCCGGAGGGATCATTCTGATTATCGCGCTTATCATCGTGTATTTCGTTGCACAAGGGATGATATCCCCCGTTCAGGTTGCAGTACGTGCCTTACAAAATATTGCGCAGGGTGAAGGC
The DNA here is from genome assembly GCA_963551335.1 of uncultured Treponema sp. Classification (GTDB taxonomy): domain Bacteria; phylum Spirochaetota; class Spirochaetia; order Treponematales; family Treponemataceae; genus Treponema. Next base: position 8,547 of record CAUVHB010000008.1, on the reverse strand, counting down.
GATTTAACGGTTCGCCTACCGATTACCGGAAATGACGAGATTACAGATTTATCGCATTACTTTAACGAAACGATTGCTAAAATTCGTGCATCCGTTAAATCGGTTGGCGACAACAGCAACAGTATGGAAGAGATTGGAGCAGAGCTAGCTTCTAATATGACGGAAACTGCAAGCGCAGTGCATCAAATTAGTACAAATATCGATTCCGTCAAACAACAGGTAATGACGCAGGCAGAAAGTGTTGCCGAAACTGACGCTACCGTCGAAGCGATTATCAAAACCATTAGAAAGTTAAATGCTAGCATTGAAACGCAGGTTGGAAGCGTTGCCCAATCGTCCGCTTCGATAGAGGAGATGGTTGCAAATATTGCTTCCATTACACAAACCTTGGAAAAAACCGATGCGATTATTAAAAAACTTGCAGCAGCAACGGAGGACGGCAAAGAAACACTGCTAACCTCAAACTCCGTAACACAAAAAATTTCGGAAGAATCCGGTTCGTTAATGGAAGCGTCAAGTGTTATTCAACATATTGCATCGCAAACCAATCTACTTGCCATGAACGCTGCTATCGAAGCGGCTCACGCTGGTGAAGCAGGTAAAGGGTTTGCCGTTGTAGCGGATGAAATTAGAAAGCTCGCCGAAGATTCCGCTGCTCAGGGAAAAGCGATAACGACAACGCTGAAGACATTAAGCGGAGAAATTGAAATGCTCTCGAATTCTTCTAAGACGGTAGAAGAAAAGTTTACGATGATTTTCAATTTATCTGGTCAGGTAAAGTTGATGAGCGATACCCTTACCGAAGCGATGAAAGAGCAGGAGAACGGCAGTAAAGAGGTTCTTGTTGCCATTAAAGACATCAACACGGTAACAACCGAAGTGCAATCCGGTTCTGGAGAAATGCTGAAAGGCGGAGAAGGCGTTCTCGCAGAAATGCAGAATTTGAGCGGTCTTACCCGTATCATTACCGATAGTATGAATGAAATGGCTTCCGGCGCTCTACAAATCAATCTATCCGTACAGGAAGTACACGCGATAGTACAAAAGAACAAACAGAGCATTGATGCGTTGGCGCTGGAAGTCTCAAAATTTAAAGTTTAATCTTTGCCCATCCATGAATGACAACAGCGCGTTTCGGACAAAGCTGAAAATAGGTCTTTTGAGATAACTGACCGTGATATTAGGCGAAAAATTCCGAAACGGCTGCTCGTGTGTAGTTGTGTTCCAGCATGGTTTTATGCGACAGGAACAACGGGTCGTCAAAGAATTTTGCTTTTGTGTGGCACTTCACAATACAAGCCTGACACTTTATGCAGATGCCGGGGACTAACGAGACATCGTTTTTATCGATAGAACCCATTGGGCACACGGCAGCGCAAACTCCGCAGTTATCGCATTTTGCCTTATCGGTAACCGGCTTTGCTTTCAAAAAATTAACTGGCTTTCCATCGGTTCCGAGCGGCACATAGTAGGCGGAGAGTTCCTCGTTTCTTTTTATCGAGGCATTGAAGAGAGGCAGCCCTGATTGTTGAAGTTTTTTTAAAACGGTATCGGCAAAAGCAGTTATATGCTCCTCATCGACAGCATCCGGTCGTCCAATGCCTACCTCGGCAAACGCATGCTTGCACACTACCGCACCGGCGCCGATTACCGAAAAATTATTCTTTTCCAATTCAGAGGCAAGCTCGCTCAAAGAATTGTCAAAACTGCGGTTTCCGAAGGTAACCACCGCTATTGTGCGTGTTTGATTCCCTTTAAACAGGGTTTGCACAAAGGGCAATACCTTATTCGGCATGCGCCCCGCATACGTCGGTACGCCGAAAATAACCAAATCCTCAGGCGAATATGTTCTGATGTCGATATGGGCAGCCGGCAGCGTAAAGTCATCAACTTCAACTGGCACGGAAAGTTTTTGTGAAAACTGCGCGGACAGCTGTTCAACTACCCGCTTGGTATTGCCGGTAGGGCTAAAAAAAACCGCTTTTATATTTTTAATTGATTGCATACTCTGTTTTCCTTTTTGAAAAAGCTACGCGAAGTTTTTATCAAATACTTCGCGTAGCACATTAGATAGGGCATCTCTATTCCAAATTCCGAAAGATGCGACGCAAATCTAACCTTGAGTTTTTGCAGATGTCCTACCGTTTATTGGAGCGCTTCCATATATGGAGCTTTTCCGCTTCGGCAATGAGCGAGTCTCTAAAATCGGGGTGCGCGACCGAAATGAGCGCTTCCGCCCGCTGCCATGTTGACAAACCTTTTAAGTTGACCTTTCCGTATTCGGTAACGAACCAATGAACGTTGGTTCGTGTGTCTGTAACAACAGAACCATGCGCAAGCGTGGGGCGGATACGGGAAGACAATTCGCCGTTTTTATCCTTAAAAGTTGAAGAACAGCAGATAAAGCTTTTTCCACCCTTGGAAAGATACGCGCCCAACACAAAATCGAGCTGTCCGCCCGCGCCCGAAATATGCTTGGTTCCCGATGTTTCGGCATTTACCTGACCGAACAAGTCAATATCCACTGCATTGTTGATGGACATAAAGTTATCGATTTGTGCGATAACCCGTGCATCATTCGTATAGGATACAGGCGCTGCCATACATGCCGGATTGTTATGAACATAATCGTAAAGCTTTTTTGTCCCTGCGGCAAAGGCAAAGACCTGTCTTCCTTGGTCGATTGCTTTTTTTGCACCGGTAATTTTTCCGGCTATAGCAATATCGACAAAGGCATCCACATACATTTCCGTGTGTACGCCGAGATCTTTTAGGTCAGACTTTGCAATCATCGCACCGAGCGTATTAGGCATACCGCCGATGCCGAGCTGCAAACATGCTCCATTTGGAATTTCTTCGATAATGAGCTGTGCAACCGCCTTATCAACTTCAGTCGGTTCGCCCTTATCAACCAGTTCCGCTATTGGTTGATTATCACCTTCAATAATCATATCGACATCAGAAATGTGAATCTTATCATCCACACCGTTTACACAATACGGCATATTGGTATTGACTTCTACAATGACGATATCCGCACAATCGGTAACCGCTTTAAGGTGAGAGGCATTCAACCCAAAATTAAAAAAGCCATCCTTATCCATCGGCGCCGTTTGAAAAACCGATACGTTGAGGCGCTTAATATTTTCGTAATACCAGCGTGGCAATTCAGAATAGCGGAGCGGCGCATAATAGCCGAACCCGGCAGCAATGGTTTTCCGCTCATAGCCTGACATGTGCCAAGAGTTCCACGTAAAATGAGCTGCAGGATCTTTTATTTTGAAAATTTCCGGCTCCCGTAATACAACACCGCCCCTAATATTGACGTTTTCAAGTTCATGCATTCGTGCGGCTAATGCCTTATCAAATGCGACCGTGGTATTATTGCACCATCCGTAATCGAGCCAATCGCCCGACTTAACGACCTGAGCCGCTTTTTCCGCCGTGGTCAGCTTTTGTTTGTAGAGCGAGCTATAATCCATATTTTCTCCTCATTACTCCTAACGGTTGTTGAATTTTTCAATTTTTTCTTTCTTGACAAAAGCATTCATAGCCATTTTTTGGTCTTCTGTTGCAAAACATTGCACAAATTCTTCCGTTTCAATGGCAAGCGCTTTGTCGATACTCACCTGCAATCCTCTATTGATAGCTTCTTTTGCCTTTTTAATAGCGAAAGGGGCCTTTTGGCAAATGGTTTGCGCCATCGCGAGTGTTTCCTGCATTAACGCTTCCGGTTTTGTTACTTTATTGACAAGCCCGATTGCGAGCGCCTCATCCGCTTTTACCGTGCGGCAGGTATAGATAAGCTCTTTTGCACGCCCTGCACCGACAAGCCGCGCAAGTCGTTGCGTACCGCCAAAGCCCGGCGTAATCCCCAAGCCTGTTTCCGGTTGGGAAAAACGAGCGGTTTCAGAAGCGATACGGATATCGCACGCCATCGCAAGCTCGCAGCCGCCTCCCAAAGCAAAGCCGTTTACTGCGGCGATAACAGGGCAATGGAAGTTTTCTATGCGGAAGAATATTCCGTTGGCAAACTGGGCGTATTGGGTCGCTTGTTTTGGGTCTTTATCCTTCATCTCTGCGATGTCGGCTCCTGCTACAAAGCTTTTTTCACCGGCGCCGGTCAGAATCACCACATAAATATTTTTTACTTTTTCAACTTCATCCAATGCTTGATTCAAGTCGGTCAACACCTCGGTACTAAGCGCATTTAACACCTGCGGTTTGTTAATCGTAATCGTCGCAATATGTTCATCGATATGAAACAGAACGGTATTCATCGAATTCCCTCCCCGCTATTTTGAATAGTCGTAAAAACCTTTTCCACTTTTGCGCCCGAGTAGTCCGCCGCGTACCATCTTACGGATAAGCGTACAGCAGCGGTATTTGCTGTCGCCCGTTTCGCGATGCAATACATCCATAATCGCTAACACAACGTCAAGCCCGATCAAGTCGCCAAGCGCAAGCGGCCCCATCGGATGATTCGCGCCGAGCTGCATCGCCGTATCGATATCGTCGGCAGTCGCAATACCTTCCTGCAGAATAAAAGCCGCTTCGTTAATCATTGGGATTAAAATTCTGTTTACAACAAAACCGGGTCCTTCGTGTACTTCAACGGGTGTTTTTCCTAAACTCTTCGCGATTTCTATAATCGTATTTTTTACTTCAACCGGCGTATTGATTCCTGAAATAACTTCTATCAGCTTCATTCTGTCGGCAGGGTTAAAGAAGTGCATTCCGATAACATGATGCTTAATGCCTTTTGCAATCTCGGTAACGGACAAAGAAGATGTATTAGTTGCAAAAATTGCGGATTCTTTGCAGATACCGTCCAGTTCGGTAAACAGCGTTTTTTTCGCTTCGCTGGTTTCCAATATGGCTTCGATAATTAAATCGCTGTCTGCCAGATCTTTGTACACGCCGGTTTTTAAGTTTCCTTTTACGGCAGCAACCGCTTCCGCCGTAATTTTACCTTTTGCAGCCAATTTATCATAATTTGCTGCGATTTTATCTATTCCCGATTGTGCCCATTCAATCTTTATGTCGCACACCGTAACCTGATACCCGTTTGAAGCGAATGATGCGGCAATCCCTTGCCCCATCGTGCCTGCACCTACAACACCGATTCTTTTCATACGATAGCTCCTCTATAGACCATTTTATAAGATTTACTATCCGAAAAAAGATATTTCGGACAGCACCCGCCGGCAACGCCGGTGAACAACAGCTAAAAAGAACTTCTAAGAATCTCGGTTTTTAGGGTTCCCCATAAATTTATTTGCGACATTTCAACCTAAGTCATTACACAATAAAGACTTAAATCAAAACTTGTTATCAACTATGCTGATAAGGCATCTTCTGTTCCGAAAGATGCGAAGCAAATCTAACCGAGCTTTTAGAAGATGCACACAGTATATCACAAAAAAAACCTGAAATAAAGCCCTGTGCTGATATGGGTATTTGCTGCATTGCCGCTCTTACAGCCTTGGCGCCGATAGCTTTGACATTTGTCAGGGAATCTCTAAAAACCGAGCGCCGCCGCATACCGCACAAAAAAACACCGCTCGGAAACGCAACTCCGAGCGGCAATGCAGCAGAAAAAGCCAAACAGCTTTTTCAGCAAAATCGTTTTACATACAACAAGGCGTTCCCGATGCTCCATCGGGCGCAGCCCTGCGATTAGCTAATACGGTGCGGTTGTAACCTTAAGCTCTCCGCCTGAACCTTGGAGCTGTACGTAAACGTCCATTGATTTTGAGCCGGATTCTTTTTCAATTCGGACACTTTTGATCAAAATATTTTTTCCTTGGATAGTTTTTGAAATCCCTGAATGATTATAACCCAAATAAGACCTGAAATCGACATCTGAGCCGTTTACACTCAAAAGAAAAGGCATCTTTGTTGCAACTGTTTCAAAAGGGTTAAAGCCCCGACATGCTCCATCATCATCCACAGCAAATAAAAGTGTATTATTAAACGCACTATTAAAAACCTTTTTCTCCCATTTCGCTTTGAGAGCATCAGTCAAAGAACCAGCTTCCATCTTCTTTATAAGATTAAATGAAAGATGCGCCTGCGTCGCAAGAGCCGCATCATCCGGGATTTTTGCAAAACCCGATTTTGTTACGGTTTTAAATGCTGTAATGCCGCTTTGGTTTGCAAGCTGTTCGTGTGTTGCAATACAAATATCAGCCGTAACCATACCAGTGTAATCATCCGCTTCAACGCCTCCGTTTGCAGGATTATACACACCATAAGTAATATCAAGTGCACGATATTCATCCGCATCTTTCACATGATAAAGGTCTGTATATTTTTGAACCTTTGTTTTAAAGCTGTCAGAAAAAAGCTCTGATGGAGTCGACTCTAAGAATTTCGCACCAGCATAAAGAGCAGAAGCAAACTCGTTTGCGACAACTTTTATGGCATCCTCATCGACTGTTTTATCCAAAACATACTTAAACACATCTTCTTCGGTAAAATAGTTTTTATTCAAATATGACGCTAAACGAGAAAAACTAGAATATTCTTTCTGTATTATCGTATCCGATCCGCCGGCAGCCTTTTTGTGATTTTTAACCGTATACACAGGTACGATTTTAACTTTATCGGTTCCTTCTTTTGCAAGGGTAGCGGTCAGCGTATATTGCGAAAAATCGCCGAGCGTAACGGAAATTCCGTTATTTTTCTCAAAAGAAAAAGTCAGCGGCTCCTTAAAAAAGTCTGCAATATTTGCATTCGCTTTTTCAACATATTTTTCGATTGAAAGATTATGCTCAATGCCTTCATCGAGTTTCAGCTCTCCCCTACCATCGGCGACAACGATAATCCACGGTCGAGCATTATACGGATTGGCAAACCCGCTTACAGTCAGCTCTTTTTCAAATTCTTTTCCGTTTTTTGTTCCATTCACTTTTACGGTAAACGTTCCCGCCTCATCGTCGTAGGCAGTTACTTCCTTTTCCGTAAACGTAATTGCAGGATTGCTCGAAGCCTCCGAACCAATTTTCTCGGCAGCTTCAAACGGCGACTGCCGCCCCTTCGCCAAGCCGAACGCCGAAAGCACATCAGCTTCGGTTAGTTCATGCGGATTTTCAGTATTGGAAAGTGAATGAGGTCCCGAGCAACTGATTAGCAGCAGTGCAGAAAATATCAGCGCTACCGGCAATGCTAATTTTGTTATAGTTTTCATTTTAGATTATTTTCCATAATGATAAGGCTAACTCATATAGATAAGTTGCGGCGAATATAATGTATTTTTTTGGAATGTCCAGCACAATGGTCACGCATCTTGTAAAACGATAATGCTCCTCTCCCAAAAATCTAAAAACATGATGTGTTTACACTTGCCGAGGCATTCATTATTCGGCTAAGCAAATACTTTTCTACTAATTTCAGTTCACCATTCCATCATCATACTTTCCCGCTGCACTATATCTATGAACAATCATTAAAATATTCATTGACAAACAAACGTTATTCTGGTATCGTAGCAATGAATAATAACTAAAATATTCACATATGTTAAAAAGGAAGCAGTATGCCGAAAGCCTTTACCGAAGAAGAAAGAACCACTATAAAAGAAAAACTTATGGAAACAGCGCTCGATGTATTTCACGAGAAAGGAAGCAAGGCGCTGAATATCGCAGAATTGACAAAACGGGTCGGTATTGCTCAGGGAAGTTTTTATAACTTCTGGGAAGATAAAGAAGCTTTGGTTATTGAACTATTTTCATACAGGGCAAATCAAAAGCTGCGAAATATCGAAAAGAAGTTTAAGTCTTCACTGGCAAACCCTGCGGAATTTCTCACGGAAATTATATATCAATCGACAATTGATTTTATGATTAAAGTTCAAAACCAGCCTATGTATACGGATGCGTTTAAAATATTTGAAACAAAGGGGCAACATGAAGCGCGTAAAATTGAAATACTCTACCAAGATTTTTTAGCAAAACTGATCGGCTACTGGGAACAGCATGGCGCTGTAAAGCGGGTAGATCGGCAAGGCTTAATGAGTGCGTTTATTGGAAGTTCGGTACTATGTTCTCAATACTATCAATTTGATACAGCGTATTTTAAAGAAATACTGCGGATATGTATATCCGGAATTGTGAATACATATATCGAAGTGTAATGTTAAAAATGGTAATGAGGGAGGAATAAAAATGATTGTTGATTTTACACAAATACATAAAGGAGATGTATTAGTTGCAGGCGGCAAGGGAGCTAACCTCGGCGAGCTGACCGCTGCAGGAATCAATGTCCCGAAAGGATTTGTGATTACTGCAGATGCGTATCGGGAATTTCTAAAAACAAATACCATTGACGAAATAATGTTGCGCACCATTCAAGACGCACACAATGATGCACGAGCATTAATATCTGCCGCAAAAGAATTTCGGGAACGTATTATTGCAGGACATTTTCCTCCTCAATTGGAAAACGATATACGAAAAAAATATACAGAACTCGGAGAAGATGCGCGCGTTGCAGTACGCTCTTCTGCAACAGCGGAAGATTTACCCGATGCAAGTTTTGCCGGTC
>CAUVHB010000007.1:0-12825 GCA_963551335.1 uncultured Treponema sp. | reverse complement strand
CTAATTGAACAACTTCCAAAGTTGATACTTTGTTCAGTTGTTCAATTTTAAGGAAGGTGTAACCGATGGATACTGTTTATTTTTCGTGTGATTGTTTTGTTACTGCGCAGTTTTACGATGTTGATGTCATGCAAGTGGTGTATCACGGTAACTACACGAGGTATATGGAAGAAGCCCGCTCTTTATTAATGGACTCGTTGGGCTACGGTTATTTTGAGATGCAGGCGGATGGTTTGGTATGGCCGGTTGTCAAACTTGAAATAAAATACATCAGACCGATTACGCTGAAACAGCGTGTCAGGATACGCACGAACTTAATTGAATACGAAAACCGGATCGGTCTTTCGTATCTTTTTTATGATGAACATGATACATTGCTGTGTAAGGCAAAAACATATCAAATGGCGGTTAGTATCGAAACAAAACAATCTTGTTTTTCAAGTAAAACATTTATTGAGAAGGTTGAAGCGCTATGCAAAAAATAATGAAAGGTTTATGGAAACGGATGTTGCTTTCTCTTGGGCATTGTAAAGAAGGCATACTATGCGCCGTTGCAGTTTTTTTATGTGCTGGATCAGTCTTTGCCGCTCAAACGGTTGATACGGTAATAACTGTAAAAGGTTCATACAGACAAAAAAATTATATCGCTCAAACAAAAAAAACGATAGAATCATCGGGAATCTTTGTGCTTTCCCGTGCGGACGGTATTATATGGTATACGGAAAAACCGCAAAAATCAGTTACCGTGATGACCGAGCAAAAAGTGTTGCAGGTTTTTCCTAACGGCAAAGAAAAAGTGCTGGGGAATGCAGGCAATGCTATTTTCAGTGCGGTAGCGCTGCTGACCAAATCGCTGTTTACCCAAGACACTGCGGTTATAGAAAAATACTTGCATACAACGAAAACCGAAAACGGTGCGCGGCGCTATGTCCCGAAAGATAACACCATTGCATCGGTCATAAAAAAAATTGAATTGGTCAATGCCGATAATGGATACATCGAATCTGCTGTTATTACCTATGGAAATGGCGATACAACAGAATATATTCTTTCCGTAGCATCGTTCAATGATGCGCTTACGCAGGATGAAAGAGTTTACTTTGAAAAATAAATTACTGCTGCTTTTTTGGCTTGCATTACATATCGGAGCTGCGCTGCTCTTTTTGATGTTTCCTCACGGTACAATCGAAACCGATCTTATTTCGATAGTGCCCAAAATTTCGCAGGATAGCTCATTTGAAAAACCGCTCAAGCATTTTTTTTCGCTCTCTTCAAATACTATCAATCTTTTTATCGAATCCGATGAGTTCGATACTGCCAAAAAAGCGGCGTATCAGCTGGAACATACGAGACGGGATCTGTCGGATCAAGTACAGGTGCAGTTGGAAATTGGCGGGGCAGATTATAACGCCTTGCTGGAATTTTTTGACACCCATAAATATGCGCTTTTATCAGACCGTATTGCGCAGAAACTTTCGCAGGGCGGGGCCGCGGAGCTTGCCGAAGAAGCAGTTGCAAATGTGTATTCTCCGTTTTTTATTTCACCCTTTACCAATGTAGACACCGATCCATTTTTGCTTGTCAATGCTAAGGTAGAAGATCTACTGGAAACGCTCACGGTGAATTTACCGACATTGCAAATGCAGGATAATCTTTTGTATACCACAGCGGCTGGTAAAAGTAATATCTTTCTTACAATGGATTTACCGGCAGAGTTCTCCGCTGCGGACGGACGTTTTCAATTTATGCAGCGCTTTTTGCAGTATGTTGACGAGCTATCCCGCTCATCCGGCGTATCGATCTATTATTCGGGTGTTCCAGTACATGGTTTTTACAGCCAAAAAAGCGCGCAGCTGCAAATTAGTATTATTTCTACAATATCGATTATTGCAACTTTTTTCTTATTTCTTTTTACCTATAAAAGTATTGGTGTTTTTATTGTGTGTATGGGGACGCTTGGGCTTTCGGCAGGGCTTGCCTATTGTATAACATCCGTGCTGTTCCCATCCATTCATATTTTTTCTTTTGTATTCGGCACCAGCGTTATTGGCGTTACGATGGACTATTCTATCCATTATATTACGCATTGGTATTTTGAAAACGGCGCACGAGATGTTATTAAAAAAATACTTATGAGCCTCTTCTTAGGACTTTTAACCACTGTTATCAGTTATGTTGCCCTGTCTTTTTCGAGTATTGCGCTACTGCGCCAATTATCGGTGTTTTCTATAGTAGGTGTTACTGGCAGCTTTTTAACTGTGGTTATTGTGTATCCCTTTATTTTTCAACATCCGCCTAAAAAAAGTAACCGTTTTGTGCTACACTTGAGCGAATTATACTTAAAGTCGTACACAGCTGTTTGTACAAATCGGTGGAAAATCCTTTCTTTTGCCGCTGCATTGCTGCTCTGCATTTCCCTATGGGGTGTGACAAAGATACGGACTGATTTTTCAGCTGCCGGTTTATATAGTATTCCGGATCATTTAATCGCTCAAGAAATAGCCGTCAATGAGCGGATGGGAAATATGTCCAACACTGATTTAATTATTATGAAGGGTTCCAGTATTGATGAGCTGACAGGAAAGGAAGAACTGCTTGCGCCGTTCTTACACGATGAACAGTATCTGGCGCTTTCAAAATTTTTGCCATCGATACAAAAACAGCAGGCAAATATACGGCTTGTTAAAAAAGAACTGCTTCCGCTTTTGGAGCAACAGGCGGAAGCGCTTGCGCTTGACCGGCCGACTTTCTTGAACATTCGTGATGCTATTGAACACGCGCAGGAACATCTCGTCGGGATAGAACAATTAGCGCAATTTTCTATGCTGTCAAGTTTGCAAAAACTGATTTTGCAAAATGAAGATGCTTATTTTTCGGTTATTATTTTACAAAAGGGATTGAATGCTCAAACAAAGAGCAGCATAGAAGCTGCGGATTCCAGCATTAAAGTCTTTTCCGTATTACCGGCAATCAATGCAGCATTGAATAAAACAGCGCACGAAGCGATCCTCTTTAATATCGGCGCATATACACTGATCTTTTTCATTGTCTTTTTGTTCCTGTATAAAAAACAGGCGCTTGTTATTATTGCAATACAGCTCTTTTGTCTTATTCTGAATTTGGGCATACACGGGCTATTTGGCATTTCGGTCAATATTTTTTCTCTTCTGGCGCTCATTTTGTCGCTCGGTATTTCGATGGACTTTTTTATTTTCTTTTCACATAACGCAGAAATAAAAGGCATTACGTTCATTGCTGTTTTTCTTTCTATGCTGACAACCATTTTATCGTTCGGGACGCTGGCGTTCAGTAGCTTTATTCCGGTACGTTCGTTTGCCCTGTCTCTTTTTATCGGTATTGTGTGCGCCTTTACGTTTGCGCCTATTGTTATGCTCTTTGGGAAGGATAGGCAAAAATCCGTTCGGCAGTAATGCGGGTATACGGCGCTGTTGAGTAGCGCCATACAAACTCAATGTCCGGTTCGTCGCCTGCAATGATAATGCTTGCAACAAAATACACCGTTTGTTGCGGCGATATTGCTGTGATATAAAAAGAAACAATGGTATGCGGATACGCTGTAAGTACGGCGTTGTCTGCTGATGCGGTGCAGTGTACGGTATTGCTTTCTCCTGCGTGTGATACCGCCGTTCCTTCCGGCGGATGAATGCGGACGGCATTGCGTATCGAAAAAATACTACCGCCGTGCTGTTTTATATCTGCTTCTTTTATCGTCCACAGCAAAAAAAAATCTCTTTGGATGTCCGTTGACTGAGTAAGCCATTTTTGTTCCGTTTCCGTAAAGGCGTATTCGGCAATATGCTGAAACTGTTTTGGGCGACATTGTTCCATATCAACGGCAAGAGCTTTTTCTGCCATTACCGTTATGCAGAAATTTTTTGTATGCGAGCCGCTCAAGAACAACCGATCAGTCTGTGCAAAATACGGTTTACCGTTTTCTGTTCTTACGATAGGATATGCAGGATGACTCTTAAAGTAACGCTTTTGCATTTCCACAGCAATCTGTTCAATGCTGCGGTGCAGCAGCTCGCCGGAAGCGCAAAAACTTGACACGTCCGCTATTTCTATATACACTTTCACGATGAAATTATATGTCGGGAAACCGGAAAGGACAAGCGTATGCAGTCGATCTTCCTTGATGTAGGCATTATCAACTGTCTAGCGCGTACTCCATCAGATTTTTATACCGCCTATTTTGTTGAGCAAAAATCCGGTTTGCGCCCGTCTGACAAGTTCGGTTCAACTTTCTCTTTAGGGCTTGTTCCCACCGATTGGTATATACACGAAACATTACCCTATCCTTATAACAATCGTATCAATAAACTCGCGCGGTGTGCGTGCCGACACATTGAACCGGTGATACAACTGACAAAGCAAAAATATGGAGCAGACCGCATCGGAATTGTTGTCGGCATAACCGATAACGGCAGTGAAGAAACAAATGCCTTTCTTTCAGGACTGATGCATGATGCCGGCAGTGACGACAAAATAGGCGCTGGCGCTTCCGGAGGAGTAAACGCCCCGTATGTGTTAGATATGCAGTGTCTTGGACTCTGTGCGGAATATCTTTCGAATTTCTTTGGCATTACCGGTTTTAGCGTCACTCTTTCCACCGCCTGTACATCAAGCGCCCATGCTATCAGCCGCGCAGACGAACTGCTCAAAAGCGGTATCTGCGATGCAGTTATTGCAGGCGGCGTTGATATTGTCAGCGATGTTGTGCTTGGCGGTTTTTCTGCATTGGAAGCGGTAGACCCGAATATAACCATTCCTTTTTCGAAGAACCGCCGCGGTATTAATTTGGGCGAAGGCGCTGCGTTTTTTGTCATGGCAAAAGAAAATATTACCGGCGCACAACATACTATCGTGTTAAAAGGCGCTGCGGATAATGCCGATGCCTTTCACATGACAAGTCCCGATGTTTCGGGTACCGCTGCGGCTGCGTGCATACAGGCTGCATTACAGCGAGCTCATCTATCCATTTCAGATATTGATTATATCAATTTGCACGGAACCGGTACTGCGCTCAATGACCAAATGGAGTCCCGTGCAGTCAATTTGATTGGAGCACGCGCTATTCCGTGTAGCTCATCAAAAACTGCACTCGGTCATACGCTGGGGGCGGCAGGCGCTATGGAATTGGCAGTGTGTTTATTAGCCCTTTCGGAGTGCAACACGCAAAAGCTGCTTCCTCCTCATTTTTATGACGGCATATATGATACCGATTTACCTGCTATCCGATTGGTAACCGGCAAAACAACGGCCGAACGATTAGATACCGCTATGAGTTTTTCGTTTGCATTCGGCGGGAATAACGTCTGCCTTATCATAGGGCGAGACTGAAAAACGCCGCTACCGGAGAAACTCCCCGCTCAGCGTCCAAACGGAGCGGGGCAGTGCAGCTTCCCTAAATCACACGGGAGTACATTATAAGGAACGCGATATGGAATGCTATCTTAAAAAGAATAAGCTCGGCTCTCTCAAAGATTATATAAAACATACGCAAGACTGGTCGATCCTTGACGGTGTGCTTGCCTTCGATTTTGCCGCCAAAGAGATAACGTGTTTTGCCAATATCGGTGCTGAATCAGTTTTTTACGAAAGCGAATATGACGGTATCTATTCTTATACCGGCTTTGAATTTATTGCACAAGCCTGTGGCGTTTACTACGGACTTGAGTCGCGTTTAGTGCATAACAGACCGCCGAAATTCGGTTTTCTTTTACGGGTGAATAATCTGGAATGCTCCGAAATGATTATCCCTGCAGGGAAAACGGTGGTCATTCACTCAAAGGAAAGCCTGCGCGATGGGGCGTTTGCCTATTTTGACGGCGAAGTTTTTGTTGATGACCGGCTCATTGTAAAAGCAACGCTCATGCTGATGGAAGCCGATTCTGATTTTACGATATAATGCAAGAGTGGGTATTGGAAAAAACGTTTTCTTTTAGCATACAATGATGAAGGAGGAAATCAGTTGACTGCCAAAACGCTTATTCATTTGGTTAAACAAAAAGAGGCAAAGATGATTCAAATACGGCGGGATTTACATCAAATTCCTGAATTACAATTATCGCTGCCTCAAACGGTTCGCTATGTCTGTCAACAGTTGGATGAGCTGGGTATCCCATACTATACGCTTGTTGGCGGTAATGCCATTGTTGCCACTATTCAAGGAAAAGAAACAGGAAAATGCATCGCAATCAGAGCTGATATGGATGCCTTGCCAATAAAAGAAAATACAGGCTTACCGTTTTCATCAAAACATGAGGGGCGTATGCATGCCTGCGGACATGACGGGCATACCGCTATGGCGCTCGGAGCCGGTATGGTATTAAAAGATCTTGCGTCGGAATTTAAGGGTTGTGTGAAAATCTTTTTTCAACCAGGAGAAGAATTTCCCGGCGGCGCGCTCCCTATGATTGAAGAAGGCTGTATGGAAAATCCAAAGGTTGATGCCATCATAGGGCTTCACGCAGGGTATATTTATCCGGGGGTTGATAAGGGGAATATAGGAGTCTGCTCCGGCGCTTTTTTTGCTTCGATGGATCGTTTTCGGATTACGGTAAAAGGAAAAGGAGCGCATGGCGCCTATCCTCAGCTGTCCGTTGACCCAATTCCGATAGCGTGTGAAATAGTCTCCGGCTTGCAAAAAATCATCAGCAGGGAATTACCGCCCACATCGAATGCATTGATTTCAGTTTGTCAAATCCACGGCGGAACAACTCAAAATATCATCCCCGATGAAGTATATATGGAAGGAACCGTCCGCTCAACCGATGAACAGGTAAGGAACCTTATCGCAAAGAGGATTGAAGAGGTTGCTTCGGGCATTGCACAATCATACCGGGCTGCAGCAGAAACGGCGTACGATTTTAAATATCCGGTTTTAATCAACGATAAAGCGTTTACCGAATTTTTTGTCAAAAATACAAAAGAGCTTTTTGGGGAATCGTGTATCTGTAACATTTCAGTGCCTACGATGGGCGGTGAAGATATGGCATATTTTTTACAAAAAGCGCCGGGTACTTTTTTCGTTTTATCCAATCCGATTATCCATGACGGCGGAAAAATCTATCCCCATCATTCGGATAAGTTTGATATTGATGAAAGTTTATTGTATAAGGGAACCGCAGCGGTGCTGGCAACCGTTTTAAAATATTTAGATTGAGGAGGATTAAAATGAAAAATATCCGATTACACCTGACAGTGCTTGTGTTGGTTGTGGTTTCAGAATTTATCGGGAAATTTTCATTTAAGGTTGGAATAGGAACGATCGTACTCCTGCCAATGCTATATGCTTTAATTTTCGGAATTTTAACAACATTGAAAAAAGTGAAAATATCCGGAGAAAAAGAAATGAAAGACGCAGGAAGTCTTATCAGTGTTACGCTGATGCTTTTGATGGCAAAATATGGAACAACAATAGGGCCGAGCATCATGACCATTTTAAAAGCAAGTCCGGCGCTTCTTTTGCAGGAATTCGGAAATTTAGGAACGGTTATTTTGGGAGTTCCTATTGCCGTATTGCTGGGGCTGAAACGGGAGGCAATAGGCGGGGCGCATTCAATTTCGCGTGAACCGAATGTTGCGATTGTGGCAGAGCGGTATGGGCTCAACTCTCCTGAAGGGGAAGGCGTATTGGGAGTGTATCTTGTTGGAACCGTTTTCGGTACAATATTCATAGGGCTTATGGCAAGTATTTTAGCTTCAACGACATTTTTACATCCTTATGCGCTTGCGATGGCATCAGGCGTTGGTTCTGCGTCTATGATGACAGCCTCTGTCGGGTCGCTTATAGCGTTATTCCCTGAAATGGCAGAAAATATTAAAGCGTTTGGGGCTGCGAGTAACTTACTTTCAGGCTTGGACGGTGTTTATATGTCGATATTCCTTGCCTTGCCTTTTTCGGAATGGTTATTCAAAAAATGTTATAAAATGAAATATCATCAAGATGCGCCCCTGCCGTCAGTTCCCGCTGAAATAAGTGATACGTCAAATTAAGGAGGTTGTGTATATGAAATTTAAGCATGCATTCATTGTGCTTCTGATAACAGCCTTCGTTTCATTAGCTGGCAATTTTGTCGGGCCTAAAATTAATCCGCTGACCGCCCTCCCCGGAATGCTGATTCTCGTCGGTATCGCTGCTGCCGGTATAGGTCTGTCAAAAATAATGCCCGGGAACATACCGGCTGTCGCCTATATTGTTACCATTGCCACTATTATGACAATTCCCGGTATTCCTTTTTCAAAAGAAGTGTATGACTATACCTCAAAGGTTAATTTTCTTGCGCTTTGTACACCGATCCTTGCCTATGCCGGTATTTATACCGGTAAAAATCTCAGCGCGCTTAAAAATACCGGCTGGAGAATTTTTGTTTTGGCTGTTGCGGTAATGTTTGGAACCTATATCTTTTCAGCTTTAATTGCGCATGTCGTATTAAAACTGATAGGGCAGATATAGCCGGACATGAGCCTTTCATAAGCGGAGAAAATAATGGATAAAAAAGAAAAAAGAATATTGATTACGGGCGCCTCGCGCGGGATTGGCAATGCGATTGCCCGTACATTGATAGAAGAAGGCTATTCAGTTGCGGCGTGTTATCATACATCACACGCTTTTATAGAGCCGCTGCAAGCGCGTGCCGATGCAAAAGGGGTGAGCTTTCATTTGCTGCAATTTGATGTAGCGGATAGAGAAGCAGCCCGCCGTGCCTTAGAAGAAGATATGGCGACGCATGGCATCTATTACGGTGTTGTATGTAATGCAGGAATTACGAAAGACACTCCTTTTCCGGCAATGAGCGCCGATGATTGGGACTCCGTATTACGGACAAATCTTGATAGCTTTTACAATATTATGCATCCGGTTGTTATGCCGATGATTCAAACGAGAAAGCCGGGTAGGATAGTCGTTGTTTCTTCTGTTTCGGGTGTAACCGGCAATAGAGGGCAAACCAACTACAGCGCTTCAAAAGCCGGATTGATCGGCGCTGCAAAATCCCTCGCGATAGAGTTGGGGAAGCGGAATATCACGGTAAATTGTATTGCGCCGGGGGTGATTGAAACCGATATGGTCAGCCAAGAAATTATCGAGCATGTAAAGCCGATGATTGCGCTCAAGCGGATTGGAAAACCGGAGGAGGTTGCGGCGGCAGTGTCGTTCTTCCTTTCGGAACAGGCATCATATATTACAAAACAAGTCCTTTGTGTAGATGGCGGGATGGTATGAAAAAGAGAGTTGTGGTAACAGGCGCAGGGATAATATCCCCGATAGGCGAAGATTGGCCTGCAATATACGCAGCATTACAAGCAAAACAAAATGCTGTGCAGGTGATGGACGAATGGGTTGCAAACCCTAAGATACGATCAAAACTTGCGGCGCCTGCAATTTTTACGGAGCCGGATTTTCCTCGGAAAACGGTACGCGGCATGGGGAGGGTTGCTCTCCTAGCGGTTACGGCGGCACATCGTGCAGTTGCTCAGGCAGGTTTACTGAATGATCCGATTCTATCCGGCGGACGCTCAGGTGTTGCCTGCGGGGTTTCATCGGGCAGCTTTAAAGCGATTAGAGAATTGGTTTCTGTTATGCAACCGGATGGACCCAATTTACTGGATGCAACGACCTATGTGCGGTACATGCCGCAGTCCGCAGCAGTGAATATTTCGTTATTTTTTTCGCTCAAAGGTCGCCTTGTTACCACCGATGTTGCCTGCGCCGCCGGCTCGTTAGCAATCGGCAGCGCCTATGAACTCATTGCTGCAGGTAAACAAACCGTCATGCTTGCGGCGGGCTCCGATGAACTTTCTCCCTTTAACACCGCTATTTTTGATACGCTTTTTGCAACAAGCCTCAAGAACGACACTCCAAAAGCGACCCCTGCGCCTTTTGATAAACACCGTGATGGGTTGGTTATTGGGGAAGGCGCTGGCTGTTTTGTGCTGGAAGAGTATGAGCACGCAAAAGCGCGCGGAGCAACCATTTTAGCGGAGCTTGTAGGCTTTGCACAAAACTGCGACGGGCGGCATATCACCCAGCCAAACCGCATTATGATGGAAGCGGTTATGCGGAGCGCTCTTGAAGATGCAGGAATCAAGCCGGAGCAAATCGGCTATGTGGATGCCCATGGTACGGCAACCGATGTCGGCGATGTTGAAGAAACCAATGCCGTGTATTCGCTTTTCAAAAGACCGGTTCCGATCAGCAGCCAAAAATCATATACGGGGCATACGCTCGGCGCTTGCGGTATACTGGAAGCCTTCTTCGCCATCAATATGATGAAAGAAAAATGGTTTGCACCCAATCTCAACCTTACCGAAGTTGATGACCGCCTCCCCAATTTGCATTATATCACAGGAGACGGACTGCATTTGGATACGGAATACGTGATGAGCAATAATTTTGCTTTCGGCGGCGTTAATACGTCCCTCATTTTTAAGCGCTATGTTTCATAATAAGAAATCGGTAAAAGATTTTTACGATACGCTTGCGGCAGACTATGATGCAGAACAGGATGCCCCTAATTTCCGCTTCGTCAGAGAGCCAGAAAAAAAGCTGATACAGGATTTCTTTGATAAACAAGATTTTGTCGGCGCGTCTATGCTCGAAATCGGCGCGGGAACCGGCAGATTTTCTCTGCGCTTTGCTGCCGTATGCCGCTCGTATACGGTTGTTGATCTTTCTTCTGCGATGCTGCAGCAGCTGACTCAAAAAGCGGAGCGAGAGCATATCACCAATATTACGGCTATCGAAGGAGATTTTCTGCAAGCGCCGATTTCCGGTACCTTCGATTATATTGTCAGCTTTACTGCGATTGAGTATATATTGGATAAAAAAGCATTGTTCCAGAAAATGGCGCAGTTATTGAAACCGGGCGGTATACTTTTTATTACGACAACGCATAAAACGTTCATCAGGTTTTGGGGGTGTTTTGGCAATTATTTCCGTCAGCACATCTTTATGAATATGTATTCAAAACGAGAAGTAAAAAAACTGTTGCGGAATAACGGGCTTACCCCTGTGCTGATTGAAGATCATATTTTAAAGCGCTTCCCGTTTAAGGGAATATTACTGGTTATCCATGCTCAAAAAGATTAGATGCATTCTGCACGAAAAAAAAGAACCCTTGCTTGCCTTTGCGCAAGAGTTCAAAGATGTGGAGCATAATTACAAAGATTTAAGTCCGACGTTTCTTTTCGGCTTATTTTTAATTTTTATCAGTTTTGTGATAGGGTGGGGCGTGCCGCTCATCGCGCTGTGGTATGGTATTACGCATAGCACGATTGCGGTTCCAGCTCTTATCGGGACGCTTGCGTATGGGCTTGGATGGATACTCACGCCGATCGGTCTTGCCATTACTGCAAAGGATAATATCTATTATTTACGCTATTTTACCGCAAAATTTATTCTGCGTTTGTATAATCCGCTCGACCGTCCTTCTGTGATGGAAATACTGACACCGCTGTTTATCGCCGTGCTTGTTATTGTGTGGATTGTGTTTAAGTGGACAGCGCCCTTTCAGCTTAGTCTTGGCATTCTGGTGTGCATACACCAAATACTGCTCGTTATTTCGTTAGTGGTACCAAATAGCCAGCTGTTAAGTAGAACCGCGTGCGGAAAAGATCTGGGAGCGCTCAAGGAACTCTATCCTGATGATGATTTTGCTCGGCTCATTTCCTATTGGCAAAACTGCCGGTTTGTTTTCCGCTTTGATGACGGAGTTGATCCTGACCTTACCCCCGATATTCTCCGCATATTAAAACGGGAAGGGGTGTACGCTGTGTTTGCAATAACCGGCAGACATGCGGAGCTGTATCCCGATCTGGTGCGGGAAGTTGCTGCGCACGGACATCTTATCGTAAATCACAGCTACAGCCATCCCAATCTATTTTCGTTGTTGTGCGAAAAAAGACTGCGGGATGAGATAATAAAGACGAATCAGATTTTACAAAATAGTACCGGCAAGCGACCGTATCTGTTTGCGCCGCCCATTGGGCATAGCAATATTTTTTTACGCAAAGCCCTCCATCTGCAAAAGATGACCGCTTTAGGCTGGGATGTCAATTCGCATGATGTGCTGCGCTTATCTGAATCAAAAAAAGCGCGTTTCCTTAATTCTCTTTTTACCGCTCCCAAACCAGCGATTCTGTTGTTTCACGATGGACTCTATGCCCCCGGCGCTCCCCATCACGCACAGACATTGGAATTACTGGAAAAGGTATTCGCGTTGCAAAAAGAGATGAACGACACTCAAAGAGAGGTAACCAATGATCTATGATTATTCAGTGCAAGATGCACAAGGGAATGAAATTCCCCTCAGCCGCTACAAGGGTACCGTATTACTGATTGTGAATACGGCGACAGCCTGCGGATTTACACCGCAGTATAAAGAGCTCGAAGCGCTCTACGAAACATACCATACAAAGGGTTTTGAGATAATCGATGTGCCATGCAATCAATTCGGAGAACAGGCGCCCGGTACTGATGCGGAAATTCACACATTCTGTACGCTCCGTTACAATACGAAATTTCCTCAAATGAAAAAATCGGATGTAAACGGCGAATATGCATTGCCGCTTTTTACCTATCTAAAATCACAGAAAAAATTTGAAGGTTTCGGCACAGGGAAGATGGCAGAAATACTCGATGGCTTTATGCAAAAGATCGACAACGATTATAAAAACAATCCGGAGATTAAATGGAACTTTACTAAATTCATTATTGACCGGAATGGCGCTGTTGTTGCTCGTTTTGAGCCGACTGCGCCTATGTCCGATGTTGCCGCCTGTGTTGCAAAGTGCGTGGAGAGG
>CAUVHB010000006.1:0-12861 GCA_963551335.1 uncultured Treponema sp. | reverse complement strand
TCCTCGACTTTTGATAAAGTCTGCGGTTGTCGAATTTATAGGAAGGCTTATTTTAGACAATGCAGTTGGCATTGTCTAAAAACGCTGCGAGTTTGCAAAAGCAAACATCGCCTATTGACGTGTGCGCGTGTCGCGCACGAATGCAACAGTTTCCAAAGTTGACACTTTGTTCAACTGTTGCATTTTAAGGAACCTTTTAGCAACGCAACACATCTGCTGCGCCGTATCAAACCCAGCGCTTTATAAAATAGATGCAGCTAACACCGTATATTTTCAAAAGAAGTATATTGTGATATACTGAAAGATAGTATCGATCTATCTTAGCGCATCCCTAAAACTTCGGTATAGATTTTTAGAAGATGCCCCTTAATACTGCGAATGAGGTTATACATGGGAAAAACAAAGGTGCGGAGTACAACCGTTATTGCCGTAAAACGGAACAGTAAAGTTGCGATGGCAGGCGACGGGCAAGTTACAATGGGTCAAACGGTGATGAAAGGCAATGCCCGCAAAGTCCGCAAGATTTACGACGGCAAGGTGATGACCGGCTTTGCCGGAGCTACGGCCGATGCCTTTA
Source organism: uncultured Treponema sp. (assembly GCA_963551335.1). Taxonomy (GTDB): domain Bacteria; phylum Spirochaetota; class Spirochaetia; order Treponematales; family Treponemataceae; genus Treponema. The sequence continues at coordinate 12,284 of CAUVHB010000006.1, read as the reverse complement.
CACTGCTCGAAAAATTTGAGGGACGGCTTAAGGAATACAGCGGCGATATTACCCGCGCTGCGGTAGAACTCGCAAAAGAATGGCGCACCGACAAGATGTTAAAAAATCTGGAAGCGTTGTTGCTTGTTGCGGATGCAAAAACCATTTTGCTCATTTCCGGAAACGGAGATGTTATTGAACCGCAGGAAGAAGTCCTCGCTATCGGATCGGGCGGGAATTATGCCTACGCCGCAGCGCTTGCCCTACTCCGTAACACGGATTTATCCGCCCGCGACATTGCGGAAAAAAGCTTAAACATCGCCGGACAAATTTGCGTATACACCAACGAAAACATACATATAGAAGAAATATAGAGAAGATACAATAAAGAGTATCGCCTGAAATATCGCCGATACTTTTTATCTCAAGTTTGCGTTGCAAACTTGATTATTCATATGTGCGCGTAAAACGCGCACGGCTAAAAACTTTTTCGGATATTGCAACATCCTGCAAAAGTTTTTATAGGAGATACAATGACAATCAATTTTGATGAACTTACCCCTCCGCACATTGTCGCGGAGCTTGACAAATATATTATCGGGCAGACAAAGGCAAAAAAAGCCGTTGCCGTTGCCCTGCGGAACAGAACCCGCCGGCTCAAATTGAGCGAAGAAATCCGCGAAGAAATAGCGCCGAAAAATATCCTGATGATCGGGCCAACCGGCGTGGGCAAAACCGAAATTGCCCGCCGCCTTGCAAAACTTTCAGGGGCGCCGTTCCTCAAGGTAGAGGCGACAAAGTACACAGAGGTCGGCTACGTGGGCCGCGATGTCGAATCGATGATCCGCGATCTCATGGCTGTCGGCTATTCTATGGTAAAAAGCGAGATGCAGGAGACCTTAAAAGCGCAGGCGGAAAAAAACACGGAGGAAATCCTCCTTGACCTTTTGCTGCCGGGGTCCAACAAAAAGAAGCGAAGCCGGAAAGAGGGCACTCAGCCGCTTTTAATCGCCGGATCGGAACAAGATGCCGATGCTGAAAACAGCAAAGAAATCCGAGTGGAAGTCAATATGAATGAAGAAACAGTGCAAGCCGAAGACGACATGAGCGAAACACGGGAAAAGTTCCGCAAGATGCTGCGGAACGGCAAGTTTGAAGACAAAATGGTCGAAGTTTCCGTGCAGCAGTCCGGTATGCCGAGCTTTGAAATCTTCGCCGGCGGTTCCAGCATGGAAGACCTTGAAAGCGCGATGTCGAATATCAGTAGTATGCTGATGGGCGCCGGTAAAAATAAGCGTAAAACGACGAGCGTAAAAGAAGCCCGCACAATTATTATGGATGATCAGCTTGATAAGCTCGTCGATCACGATAAGATTGTGGAAGAAGCAAAAGAGCGGGTTGAACAGATGGGCATCATTTTCATTGACGAAATCGATAAAGTTGCGTCCAAAAGCGAGCGGAGCAGCGGTATCGACGTGTCCCGCGAGGGAGTGCAGCGCGATATTCTTCCCATTGTCGAAGGCTCCAAAGTAAACACAAAGTTCGGCGTTGTCGATACTCGCCACATTCTGTTCATCGCGGCGGGCGCCTTCAGCATTTCAAAACCGAGCGTCCTCATCCCCGAATTTCAAGGACGCTTTCCGCTGCGGGTAGAACTTGAATCGCTCCACGCAGAAGACTTTAAACGGATTCTACTTGAGCCGAAAAACGCATTGACCAAACAGTACAAAGCACTACTGGAAACCGAAGGGCTGACGATCATCTTTAAGGATGAAGCTATCGAGCGTATGAGTAACCTCGCAGCGGAGGTCAACTCGACGATGGAAAATATTGGCGCCCGCCGTCTCCACACGATTATGGAAATGCTGTTGGAAGATATTTCGTTTAACGCAAGCGATATGGCGGAAAAAACCGTCGAAATAGACCGCACGTATGTTGATGAACGGCTCAAAGACATTGTACAGGATCAAGATTTATCCCGTTATATTCTGTAACGTTCCTCAAGGGAATTTTTATAATGCCGATATATGAGTATACGAATAGTTTAATAGAAAGAAAGGAGTTGAGATGCATATAAATAGTTTTCAAAAGACAGTGGATCTTTTACACCGAGCGCTTGATGTAAACGCCCTTCGCTATACCGTATCGGCAAATAATCTTGCAAACTCGGAGATACCGGATTTCAAACGGACATCGGTCAATTTTGAAACGGAATTAAAGCATGCGCTCGATTCCGAAAAACGGGCTGCAGGTCAGTTTCAGTTAACGGTAACCAATCCCAGTCATATTAAGTCGGACGGGGTTATCGATTATCGCTCAGTTTCTCCGCGGCGTGTGTTGGACTATACCACAACGGCAAAAGCAAACGGCAACAACGTAGATGCGGAAGAAGAAGCGATGACTATCCTCAAGATTCAAATGCAGTACCAGCTGTTAAGTCAGATGACCGGTTTTCAGTACAGCCAAGTACAATCGGTGTTAAAATAAGGGGCAGTAAATGGGTATCTTCAGTAGTATCAACATAGCAGCAACCGGCATGAGCGCCGAACGATTACGGACAGATGTTATTTCCGATAACATCGCCAATGCGTCCACTACCAGTTCACAGGAGGGGGGCTATTTCCGCCGCAGCCGCGTCGTTCTTGCGCAAAAAAGCGACGGCATCGATTGGCGGCTTCCCTTCGTTTCTTCCGATATGGACAGAGGCGTCGGTACAGGTGTCCGCGTAACCGGTATCGAAAAAGATAACTCCGAACCGCGGCTGTCGTATGAGCCCGACCATCCCCATGCAATTCTGTCGGGGCCGAAAGCGGGATATGTCGAATATCCAAATGTGAATATCGTAACGGAAATGGTTGACCTTATCTCTGCGTCCCGCTCTTACGAAGCAAATGCGGCAGTTGTTCAAGGCTCAAAAGAAATGTTTCAGCGTGCGCTCGAAATCGGACGCTAAGCAAATAGGATAAGGAGCGCTTATGACTATTACCAATACGGCAACCTTGTATAAGGTTCCGGCTATTATGAAAAATCCGGCAATCGCGCCGATCGCCGTCGATAACTTCCGCAGCCGCATGGTTTCGGATACGGATTTAGTTGATACGGCAGTAAATAAAAAAGCAATGAGTTTTGAGCAAACCTTGCTCAAAGCCTTTGACGAAGTAAATGCAAAACAGCAGCGGACTGAGGAACTTGGACAACGGATGATTGTCGATCCGGAATCCGTTGATGTACACGATATAACTATCGCGATGGCGGAAGCCGGTATGTCGCTGAAAATTGCACAGACGCTGATAGACCGCGTCGTAAAAAGTTGGAATGATATTACCATAACCAGATAATGGAGCTGTTATAATTATTGTAGCAGGTTCGTTCAGTAAGGGGGAGGACACATGAACGAATGGTTTAAAAAAACAGGAACGCAAATCAAAACACTGTGGGGTAAGTGGACGCCTCTTCAAAAAGGCATATTGGCAGCCGTCATTGTTGCGGCGGTTGTCATTATCGTTTTACTTGCTTCATGGTCGGCAAAACCTTCGTTGGTACCGCTTATCGATACGCCGATAACGGATGCCACCGTCAGGGATCGTATCATCGTACGGCTCAACGAAGAGAACGTGAAAGCAACCGTTTCGCAATCGGGGGTTATTTCGGTGAATGACGAGCAAACTGCCCGCCGGATGCGCGCTATTCTTTTACGCGAAGACCTGATTCCGCAGAACACTGACCCGTGGGCGCTGTTCGATGTAGAGCGCTGGACGCAGACAGACTTTCAGCTGAATATCGATAAACGGCGAGCTATTATCGAAGAAGTCCGCAAGCACATTAAAGCATTGGACGAAGTAGATGACGCAAGCGTTGTGGTCAATATGCCGGAAGATAAACTGTTCAAAGCAGATCAGAATCCCGTAACGGCGAGCGTTATCCTCTATCCAAAACCGGGCAGCGACATCAGCACGAACCGTAAAAAGATTGAGGGCATTCAAAAGATATTAAAATACGCCGTAGAAGGTTTAACCGACGACAATATTACCATTGCCGATAACAGCGGCGCTATTCTCAATGATTTTGCAGTGATGAAAGACTTTGACCGCTTATCAATTATCGAAAAGCAGCAGAAGATTATTGCAAAATTGGAAGCGCAATATGAAATAAAAATCCTCAATATTCTGCAAAAGACGTACGGCACCGATCGTGTTCGGGATCTGAGTATTAAGATCGATATGGATATGTCGGAAAAGACCGCCGAAACGGTAGAATACCTGCCCTTCCAGCTGAGACCGGATAATCCCGAAACTCCGTATGATGAATCCGAGATACGCGCATCGGTTACCCGCTCGTCAGAAACCGCCACAACAACCTATCAGGGAACAGGCTTTAATCCCGAAGGCCCCGGCGGCGTGGAAGGACAAACAGCGCCTTCGTATAGGGACACCAGTAATTTAACCGGTTTGTCTACGCAGTCGATTGTAAGAACAAATGAAGAAATCGGCAGCAGGAGAACCTCCGAGATTGTCAGCCCCGAAATGGGACGGCGTACCGTGTCGGTCAATATCGACGGGCAATGGCGCAAAAAGAAAGATGCAAAGGGCAATCTCATCATTAAAGATGGGCAAATTGAGCGTGAGTATATTCCGATTTCCGATGAAGACTTGCAGAAAGCGACACAGGCTGTACAAGATGCAATCGGATACAACGCGCTGAGAAAAGACTCGGTGAGTGTACTCAATATTCAATTCGACCGCATGGCTGAATTTGAAAAAGAAGACGACGCCTATTTTAGAGGAGTTCAGCGGCGATTGATATTACTGTTCAGTTTAGCAGGCTTAGCGATTCTCTTACTTCTCTTTATCATCTACCGTATTGTTACTCGCGAGATTGAGCGTAGAAAGCGGCTCCGCGAAGAAGAGCTTTTGCGTCAGCATCAGCTTGAGCGCGAAAAAGCGCTGTGGGAAGCGGAACAGGCCGGTATGGAAGTTTCAATGTCCGTAGAAGAGATGAAACGGCGCGAACTATTGGAAAATGTGATAAACAATGCGCGTGAACATCCTGAAGATGTTGCATTACTGCTGCGCACATGGTTGATGGAGGAATAATATGGCAGTATCACCCGCAAAAGAAAAAGCCAATGCTGCAAACAATAAAAAGCAAAAAGATATAAAATCGCTGAACGGACGGCAAAAAGCAGCCATTTTCTTGGTTGCGGTAGGAGAAGAAATCTCCGCCAAAATCATGGAGCAGATGCGCGAAGACGAGATTGAAAAACTCGTCTTCGAAATCGCCCGTACCGAAACCGTTGAATCTGAGCTGAAAGAGGCGGTATTACAAGAGTTCCAAGAGCTGATGGCAGCTCAAAACTTTATTACAACCGGCGGTATCGATTATGCGCGCGGCTTATTGGAGAAGTCTTTAGGCAGCCAAAAGGCGATTGAGGTTATTAACCGGCTTACCAGCTCGTTGCAGGTACGTCCTTTCGACTTTATCCGGCGTACCGATCCAGCGCACCTTTTAAACTTTATTCAGCAGGAACATCCGCAAACCATTGCGCTCATCCTTGCGTATCTGGAACCGCAAAAAGCGTCGGTTATTTTGCAGAACCTGCCTGATGAAATTCAGAGCGATGTAGCCCGCCGTATTGCAACGATGGATAGAACTTCACCTGATGTTTTGCGCGAAGTTGAGCGAGTTCTTGAAAAGAAGCTTTCTACCCTCTCCAGCGAAGATTATACGGCGGCGGGCGGTGTCGAAAGCATCGTTGAAATTCTCAACCTTGTAGACCGTTCTTCCGAAAAGTCGATTATCGAATCGCTCGAAGACCAAGACCCCGACCTTGCGGAAGAGATCAAGAAGCGGATGTTCGTATTCGAAGATATCGTTATGCTCGACGACCGTTCCATTCAGAAGGTGCTGCGTGAAGTTAATAGTGAAGAACTTGCAAAAGCGCTGAAGATTGTCGATACGGAAGTACAGGACAAGATATTCAGAAATATGTCCAAACGTGCGGCAAGTATGTTGAAAGAAGAGATGGAATATATGGGGCCGACCCGTTTGAAGGATGTCGAAGAAGCGCAGCAGAAGATTGTTTCGATTATCCGGCACTTGGAAGACAACGGCGATATTGTCATCGCTCGTTCCGACGAAGACGAGATGATTGTTTAACCGAAGCAGCGTAGCAAAGTATTCTGTCGCGCTCGGCGTGTAATCGGAATGAATGCAATCCGCGTAAAAGGAGATTCTGAAAGTGGCTAAAAATATTTTTCGTGATTTTGAAGTTAAAAAACTCAGCGGCGATATGGTACTCGCTTTAGAGAGAACCTTTGAACCGAAAGCTACTACCGAGGTGATAGAAGCAGTTCCGGTTCCCGAAGGACCGACGCTTGAGGATCTCAAAAACGAAGCGGAAGAATTTAAGCGGCAGTGGGAAATTGAAAAAGAACAGCTCATTGCCGATGCGCACCGCGAAGCTGACGAAATTATCGAAAATGCAAAAAAGACTGCGTTTGAAGAAGCGAAGCGACAAATGGATGTGTCTCAGATTGATGCGCAAAAAGCCCGCGAGCAAGCCCAAGCAATCGTCAGCGAAGCGGAGAAAAAAGCCGCCGATATTGTCGATAAGGCGGAGCAAACCGAAGCAGCTACGCAAAAGAAAGCTTTTACCGAAGGCTTTGATGCAGGACGTGAAGAAGGATTCAAAGAAGGGAAAGTCGAAGTAACGCGGTTGATAGAGCGGCTGCATACGATGATCGAACGAACAATGGATAAACGTGAAGAGATTTTAGCGGAAACAGAACAGCAAATCGTCGATCTCGTACTGCTGATGACCCGAAAGGTTGTAAAAGTAATTTCAGAAAATCAGCGGAACGTTGTAACGTCGAATATTATCCATGCGCTGCGTAAGGTAAAGGGACGCGCCGATGTCATCATACGGGTCAACCTTGCCGATGTTGGTTTAACAAGCGAGCATACCAAAGACTTCTTGGCAGCGGCAGAAAATATCAAAAACATCACCGTCGTAGAGGATTTATCGGTCGATGCCGGCGGCTGTATTATCGAAACAGACTTCGGATCGGTCGATGCGCGTATTGCCTCTCAGCTGCATGAACTGGAGCAACGTATTCTCGAAATATCTCCGATACGAACACGGGCGGCTTCCTCCGACGGATCTGCAAATCGAAAGTAGCCTATGACGTCGATTTTTGATAAATACATGGACGCGGTTTCAGAAACGGAGCCCATCAAACGTACCGGTGTTATTAGCCGCGTACAGGGGCTTCTTATCGAAAGCCACGGTCCGCAAGCCTCTGTCGGGGAATTATGCAGAATCAATCTCAAAGATAACACAGAAAGTATCATCGCTGAGGTTATCGGCTTAAATGGCTCAACTGTACAGCTGATGACCTACGGAGATATACAAGGCGTAGAAATCGGCTGCGAAGTAATCGCAAGCGGTACAATGCTTTCCATCCCCGTCGGTTCGGTGCTGCTCGGGCGCGTCGTCGATTCACTCGGAAAGGCAGTCGATGGCAAACAGGAACCCTACGCTCCCCGCCATTACCCTATCCTTGCGCAGCCGCCTGATCCGCTGGAGCGGCGCCCCATTAAAGAACGCATCGTAACCGGTATCCGCGCCATCGACGCGCTCCTTGCGGTCGGTCGAGGACAGCGTATCGGTATCTTTGCCGGTTCCGGTATCGGTAAATCGACTTTGATGGGAATGATTGCGCGGAACACGAGCGCAGACGTCAACGTGATTGCGCTCATCGGTGAGCGTGGTCGCGAGGTGAACGACTTCTTAGAACACGACCTCGGCCCGGATGGCTTAAAACATTCGGTGGTGGTAACCGCGACATCGGATACCAGCCCGCTTGCCCGTATTCGTGGCGCCTATACCGCAACAGCAATCGCCGAGTATTTCCGCGACCAAGGGAAAGATGTCATGCTCCTTTTTGATTCGGTTACCCGTTTTGCCAAAGCGCAGCGTGAAATCAGCCTTGCCATTGGCGAGCCACCCGCAACCCGCGGCTACACACCGAGCGTTTTTGAGGTGCTACCTAAATTGCTTGAACGGAGCGGTACGTCCGCAAAAGGTTCAATTACCGGATTTTACACCGTACTCGTCGATGGCGACGATATGGATGAGCCTATCTCCGATGCGGTACGCGGTATCTTGGACGGACACATCGTACTCAATCGGAAACTTGCCCAGCGCGGACACTACCCTGCCATCGACGTACTCGGCAGTATTTCTCGTTTGGCAAACCGCGTCGCAGGAGAATGCAGCAAAAAAGCAGCGCAGTATATGCGCAAATTGATGGCAGTCTATGCCGAAGCCGAAGATATGATTCAAGTCGGCGCCTATCAAAAAGGCAGTAATCCCGCCATCGACGAAGCGATTGAACACCATGATAAAATCGAAACCTTTTTGCAGCAAGAGGTCAACGATCCAGCTCCTATCGAAAAAACACTGGAGCAGCTCAGCGCTATTACCCACATCGATATACCGACTGAAGAAAGCTTCCAAGCGGGAGCAGGAGCTGCAAAAAAATACCTGATGCCGTCGGAAGCTGCCGATTTATACAAAGCTGAAATTGAAAAGCCGGCTGCGGAGCATACGGAAGGATAATTCCGTATGAAAAAGTTTCAATTCACCCTGCAAAAACTCCTCGATATCCGCACTTTTCGCGAAAAAGAAGCGGAAACAAACCTCGGCCGTGCAGTAGCCGCACGAGAGGCGATTATTCTGCGCCTTGCCGAAATTGCACAGGAAGAAGCAAAAACACTCCGCTCGCTGTGGGGGCGTCTTACAACCGCCGCTGAACTGAACCTACACGAAAACTACTTAGAGCGGCTTCGTATTGAGCGTGAAAAACAAGAAAAGGCATTGCTAGAAGCGGAATTTATTGTCGAAAAAATGCGAAAACTCTATATCAAAGCGCATCAGGAGCGGCTCATCGTGTCAAAGCTGCGGGAACGGAAAGAAGTTGAATGGAAAGCCGAAGGGCTCAAGCAACAAGATGCGATCCTTGACGACATCGTCAACGCCCGCGAATACAAAAAAAGTCAGAATCTACTATAACGCTCCCTACGCGCTGAGGCTGTATCAATATGCATCACAAAATGACATATCCCGTATTTTTACGATAGTATCCCACTTTCTTCAAAATAAGAATAATTATTACTTTTACGATTGACAAATCTTCTCTACCTGCTTTACAATAGATCGTGTGGAATGTTGGAAAATTTCACACAATCTATTTTGACAGAGGGGTAGATAATGTTATTCAAGACAACTGAAGCACACGAAGCCTTGCGGAAGCAGGTGCGTGAATGGGCAGAAAAAGAAGTTAAACCGATTGTGCTCGAAAAAGACCGCGGTCCGGTTGAAGATGCTTGGATGGAAGAACAGGTAAAGCAGATGGGGGCTCACGGTTGGATGGGTATTCCTTACGCAAAAGAATACGGCGGCGCAGGACTTGATATTATCAGCTATGCAATCGTTGTTGAAGAGCTTTCCCGCGTTGACGGCGGTATCGGCGTTATCTGTTCCGCGCATACATCGTTAGGCGCATATCCGATTGCAGAGTTCGGTACGGAAGAACAAAAGAAGAAATATTTGATTCCCCTTGCAAAGGGTGAGAAAATCGGCGCCTTTGGTTTAACCGAGCCAAATGCAGGAAGCGATGCCGGCGGTACCGAAACAGAATATATCGATGACGGCACCAATTATATTTTGAATGGTTCAAAGATTTTTATCACCAATGCGCCTAAGGCCGACACCTATGTTATTTTTGCCGCAAACCCCGACGTTCCCGGAACAAAGGGCATCAGCGCTTTTATCGTAGAAAAAGGTGATGCCGGCTTTGAGTTCGGTGAACACTACGATAAGCTCGGTATCCGCACCTCCGCAACATCTGAACTTATTTTTAACGAAGTAACGCTGCCACATGACCGCTTGCTCGGCAAGGAAGGCGAAGGCTTCAAAATTGCGATGAAAACCTTGGACGGCGGACGTATCGGTATTGCAAGTCAGGCGCTCGGTATTGCTCAGGGCGCGTACGAAGAAGCAGTAAAGTATGCGCGCACCCGCGAACAGTTTGGTAAACCGATCGGTGCACAGCAGAACTTGGCATTTAAACTTGCCGATATGCTGACTAAAATCGAAGCAGCGCGCCTACTCATCTACAAGGCAGCAGAAAAGAAAGAACACCATGAAGACTACGGTCTCGATTCCGCAATGGCAAAGATGTATGCATCGGATATCGCGCTTGAAGTGGTGAATGATGCGCTGCAGATCCATGGCGGTTCAGGCTATATCAAGGGTATTCCGGTTGAAAAAATGTACCGCGATGCAAAGATCACTACGATCTACGAAGGCACCAACGAAATTCAACGCCTCGTGATTGCATCCAAAATACTGGGTAAACTGGGAAAGGCAAACCGTTAATTACAGAGGAACCGCTTAAAACCGTCATTTTAAGCGGTTCTCAGGAATCTTTAAGCGCGAACGTTTTTAGAGACGAGTACAGATCTTTAGAAGCGGACATTTTTAAAGATTTTCACGAATTGCGTATCATGCGGCGCCGTGTGAACGCGGCGTTGCATTAACGGGACTTCTTTCGCATTTTTTCGGAAGAAGTGCTTTAGAGCGGAAACTTTCGCAAGTTGTTTGCATCGTTTTCGCTTATTGCGGGAAGTACTGTCGGGTACCCGATAGATACTTCTGTAAGCTAAATTTGAGAAATAAGAGGAGTATGACATGGCAGTAGCTCGATTAAAAGGTGATCCGAAAATCGGTATTACCGGAATGCGCAAACGTATCTTCCCTGACGGCGATACGATGAAAGAAAAGGTGCATAAACTGGTTCAGCAGTTGGTTGAAGTTGAACGCTTCAAGTTCTACAAAAATGTAGACATCAATTCGTTGATGGCAATGGCGCCCATCGGAGTTTCAGGCGGTCGCGGTGTAAAAGACAAAGAGACATGGCACTTAATCGAAGATTTAGCAAAGGCAGCAGGGGCATCAATCGGTTCATCGCGCCCTGCAGCGGAGACCTTGAAGTACGTTCCGGTACAGCGTTATGTCGGTATGTCCGGTCAAAAGTTTAAGGGAAATCTCTACTTTGCAATCGGTATTTCCGGAGCTATTCAGCACTTAAAAGGGATCAAAGATGCTTCCCGCATTATTGCTATCAACAAAAGCAAAAAGGCTCCAATTTTTTCTCATTGCGACTACGGTATTGTCGGCGATTTGGAAGAAGTTGTCCCGCTGTTAATTGAAGAATTAAACGCACTTTCAAAAGAAGAGCTGACTTTCCCTTATCCGAAAATCAAGAAAGCTCCTGTGCCGCGTCCTTCACGGATTGGTCCGCAGTATGTCTGTTTGGGCTGCGGCTATCAGTATGTACCGGAAGAAGGGAATAAGGATGCGGACATTCCGCCGGAAACCTTGTTCGAGCATCTTGATGCCGAATTCACCTGCCCCGACTGCGGTGAGGCGAAAGATCGCTTTATCAAGCTGACATTCCGCAATAACTAAAAAGGAGTTTATTATGTACAGTGTACGAGAAATTACAAAAGATGTATGGTGGGTCGGCGGACACGATCACCGCTTAACATTGTTTGAAAATATGCATCCGATACCCCTCGGAGTTAGCTACAACGCGTATCTTCTCTTTGATAAGAAGAGTACCATTCTTTTTGATACGGCGGAATGGACATCCTGCCCGCAGCTGATGGAAAACATCATCCATCTGCTGGAAAAATACGGCCGCGATAAGGTTGATTACCTTGTTGTGAACCACATGGAATGCGATCACTCTGCATCCGTTACCGCCGTGCTGGAAAAATGGGCGCCGACGATTATCTCGACAGAAAAAGGCTTTATGCTGATGCGGCAGTTTGCCTATAACCCCGATGACTATAAAACGGAGACCGTTAAGGAAGGGGATACCCGCACCTTCGAAGATCACACAATCGCATTTGTGGAAGCTCCGATGGTACACTGGCCGGAGGTTATGATCACCCTTGATGTAACCAATGGAGTGCTGTTCTCTGCAGATGCATTCGGCTCCTTTATCGCGCTTGACGGAAAGCTGTTTGCAAAAGAAGTCAACTATCCGCGCGATTGGATTGATGAAGCACGGCGCTATTTGACGAATATTGTCGGTAAGTACGGTCCAGAAGTTATGTATCTTGTCGGAAAGGTGTTAAAGCTCGATCTCCTTCCGAAAATCAAATACATCTGCGCCTTGCACGGTTTGGTATGGGAGGCAGACAACTTCCCCTACATCCTCGATAAATACCTGCAC
>CAUVHB010000005.1:0-13581 GCA_963551335.1 uncultured Treponema sp. | reverse complement strand
AAAGATTTTTATACATATTCCACGTTGATTCAATCAATGTTTTTATATCCGAGTATTGAGGATTCCAGCCAATTGTCTCGCGGGCATGCTGCGATGTTGCATACAGTTCAGCGGGGTCTCCGGCGCGGCGGTCGACAAAGCGTGCCGGTATCGCCTTTCCGGTAATGGCGCGCGCGGCGGCAAGCATTTCGCTGACGGTGATTCCAACTTCACTTCCAAGATTGACAATAAGGCTGCTGTTTTTTTCATCGATATAGTGCAGGGCGTCGGCGTGCGCTTTCGCGAGGTCGCTGACATGCACATAGTCACGGATACAGGTACCGTCGCGTGTGGGATAATCGTTGCCAAAAATCTGGAGTTCTTTCCGCATACCGGCAGCGACCTCCATAATGATGGGCAAGAGGTTCTGTGGATTCCGCTCAAGCCCTTTCACTGCGCCCATGGGATCATAGCCCGCCGCATTAAAATACCGCAGCGACGCAAATTTGAGCCCTTTTAACCGATCGTACCATTGCAAAAATTCTTCGGTTTTGAGCTTGGTAAAACCATAATAACTTTCGGGATTTTTCGGATGCTTTTCGTCAATTGGGAGATATTCCGGAGAGCCGTACACAGCAGCCGAAGATGAAAATACAAAGCGGAGACAACCGTGCTTCACTGCGGCATTTAAAATATTCATCGTTGCCGAAATATTATTGATAGAATATTTTTCGGGGGCAACCATCGACTCGCCCACCGCCTTAAATGCCGCCAAGTACACGGCTCCGTCAAATCCGCGGGCAAAGGCTGCATCAATATCATCACTATGACGAGTGTCACCTGCAATAAACTCCGTACCCGGAAAAATATTGCACAGCTGACCAGTCGATAGATTATCAAATACCGTAACCGAATGCCCTGCTTCTAACAGCGCTTTTACGACGTGGCTGCCGATATACCCGGCTCCGCCAATAACTAATACACGCATAATTGTCTCCTCTCCATAAACATCTTCTAAGAACCAAGACTTTTAGCAGATGCTCAACTATTTTTCCGGCGCTGCCTACTCATCAACCTGTCGGCACCCCTATCAAGAACCGCTCAAACCAGCCGTGATGCACCGCTCTTTGAGATTCTTGTGCAACCTGTCCGTTTTAACGCAGTGCAGTGATACTCCGCAACCGCTTGATCAGTGTTTTATTTTTGCTCAGTGTTGCTATTGGAACGGGGAGCCGGTATGTCCAGTTTGCCTCGCTGACGGTACCGGGAACGTTAATCCGCTCTTCATGCGCCTTGACCGTCGGCAATTCGTCGATAATCACACCGAGCCAATCTTGTATCGGAAAGATTGCAAACACCGACGGTACTTTCACTAACGCGCTCAGTAATGCCGTAGCCACATCGACCGTATATGCCGGTTTTCCCCCTTCGGTAGAACAAAGCGCTTTACGCACTGTACCATCGATATGGATGGCATCAAAGAACGAAAGCATATCTGTATATGATACTTCCTGTTCCCACCATTGCCGCATTGTTGAAGAATCGTGTACCGAGGTTACCGCAACAGATGCTTTCGGATACGCTTGCAGCGGAATAAAAGGCGCACCGCTTTTTGCCCATTCGCGTTCCCAGCGGAATACACGGAGGCTCAAGATATGCAATTTTTCTAAAACATCCGGTAACGCCACAGGCTTTGCTCCCAAATCTTCCGCACAGGGCTGCATATCAACAGAGGCGCAAAGTTCTGACAAAATATCCTCCGCCTGCATTTCCCACCGTTTATTTTGCTCGGCTTCTTTTTCTTCTACTAATACCTCAAACCGCTTCTGTTCATCCTCCGATAACGTTCTCCACGCAGTCGTATCCCGATATTGATGCGCCGCAGTATATACCGATGCGCCGTGCAAATCTTTTCCGGCTTTTACCAGCATACGGTCAGTCCATTTTTGGCTCAACTTCCTTGCCACTTCCGGAGGGAGTTCACAACGATGAATATCAGCCTCGCTTTGAATCTCCGCTTTAAAAAGCCACAGCTCCTCAGCGCCGATCCTATCGGCAACTTTCCGCAACAAACCATGTGCATACAGGTAGTCGCCGTTCACTGCATTTTGAACGACCTCAGTATTGATATGCGGCTCTGCCATCCATCGGATGCGTTCTTTGGAAAAACCTGCTTTTTTTAAATCATCGATCGTGATTTCAGAATATGGAATCGGCTTCCCTAAAAGACCGGTAGTTTCCCCTTCGGGGATAGCCCAAATTCTAAAAAAGCCTAAGATATGATCCAGCCGGTACGCATGGTAATACTGCGATGCATGGAGGAGCCGATCTTTCCACCAACGATAGCCAGTTGCTTTTAAGTTTGCCCAGTTGTAAATAGGGAACCCCCAATTTTGACCGGTAGGATTATCGCCATCGGGAGGGCTCCCCGCGCGGAGATCACTACGGAAATATTCAGGATGCGCCCACACCTCTACAGAATCTTCGTTCATCAAAATCGGAATATCGCCTTTTATCAGAATCCCGTTATCAGCACAATAGGCAACCGCTTTTCGTAATTGCTTATGCAGATGCATTTGCACCCACGCATAGAATAGGTGTTCTCGTTTCAAGACCGGATCATTCCATGCCGCAGTGATTTTTGCTGCTGAAGGAGCGCGCATATCGGCGCATTCCTTCCAGTCCTTCCAAGAAGCGTGGTAGTTTTGCCGCTTAATATTCTTGAAGACCGCATATTCAATAACCCACTGATTTGCGTTTATCCACGCAGCGAGTTCGCCGGCTTCAGCATCGGCAAGAATCTGCGGCTCGGCCTTATTAAAGATCGCATGGAGCAGCACATTTTTTTCATGGAGAATATCGCGGTACCGGAACCGCTCCGTAGGAGTGTGCGGCTTAAAAGCGGTGCGTATTTTTTTTATGTCGGCTTTGAACACCTGTGCTTCCGGCATCTCATCCAAGCAAATGTAGAGCGGGTGCAGCGCAAACGCCGAAAGCGCATTGTAAGGAGAACTGTCGGTTCCAGTATCATTGATAGGTAATAGCTGGATAATGCGCAGTCCTGCTTTTTTGCAAAAGTCAGCAAAAGGTATAAGGTCAGGAAACTCACCGACGCCGCAGCTTTTTTGAGTATACAGAGCAGAAACTGGTACGGCAGTGCCGCATAACGACTGATTAAACGGTAAACATTTCATCTTTTTTCCTCCCTCCTATAAAAAGTCAAGCAGAAAGTATCAACTTTTGATTGCCTTTTTACGCACGACCACAACAACGTGAGAACGTGCAGATAATATACACGCTTGCGCCCTGAGCAAACGTGAGTAAGTAAAAGCCTGAGCTTGTTGGACGGCTTTTATTTTACACTCCTTAAGTACAATCATCATAGCCCAAAAAACCGAAGAAAGAAAGGGGAAGTTACGAAATACGCGCCGTATGCTCCTCGTCCGTGCAAATCAACGTACTCCCATTTGACAAAAGGGCGTATGCGTATTACCGTATATAAAGAGGTCTTTACCATTTGCTCGCTTTTTAAAGTTTCACATAAAGTTTTATAAAGGGAAAAGATATGAACAACATACCAGTAGAAACCTTGCAGCATCATATAAAGTACTTGGATTTACTCTCCCGCTCATTTCCCAATGTTACCGCCGCAGTTGAAGAAGTGGTCAACCTAAAAGCCATCCTGAATTTACCCAAAGGAACTGAGCATTTTTTGACAGATATACACGGAGAAGCGGAAGCGTTTAATCACGTTATGCAAAATGCTTCGGGAGCTATCCGTCGCAAAGTTACAGAAGAGCTCAGCTCGACGGTTAGTACCGACGATATGGAAGAACTCACCACGCTCATCTATTATCCTAAGGAAAAGCTCGAACTAATCAAAGCAGAAAAAAAGGCTTCTATTGCTAATTGGTACGAATTAACAATTTACCGGCTGGTGCGGGTAGCGCGAGCAACAGCGTCAAAGTATACGCGCTCGAAAGTGCGGAAGCTGCTGCCAAAGAATTTTGCGTATATAATGGAAGAGCTGTTGCAGGAAGATGAGCATCGCTTTAACAAAAAGGAGTATTACAGCGAAATTATCAAAAGTCTTGTGGAATATGGGCGTGCGGATTTGTTTATTATCGAATTGTCCGAAGTGATAAAAAAGTGCACTATCGACCACCTGCATATTATCGGTGATATTTTTGATAGAGGTCCGTCGCCGCATAAGGTGATGGATACGCTGATGGCGCAGAACAGCCTTGACATCCAGTGGGGCAACCACGACATCCTCTGGATGGGGGCAGCGGCTGGATGCCGCGCGTGTGTTGCGACGGCGATACGGATTGCGCTCCGCTATTCCAACATCGACGCTATCGAGGACGGGTACGGGATTAGCCTACTACCGCTGGTAAGTTTTGCGCAGCATGTGTATAAAGATGATCCGTGTACACAGTTTATGCCCAAGCTCAACGAGAAAAAGCCTTTTGATATCGATGCGGAATTGCTGGCAAAAATGCATAAGGCAATCAGCATTATTCAATTCAAACTTGAAGAGCGTATCATCGAAGAGCATCCTGCGTACAATATGGAACACAGAAGACTCTTGCGTACGCTCAATCCTCGTGCGGGCACCATCGAAATTGAAGGCAAGACGTATACGCTAAACGACACCTCATTCCCGACCGTCGATCCCGCGCACCCGACAGCGCTCACCGATGAAGAGCAGTACCTTATCACGATATTGACAAAGACGTTCGTCGGCAGTGAAAAGCTCAAACAGCATGTGCGTTTTTTGTATGCAAAGGGAAGCATGTACCGACGCTACAATAATAACCTGCTTTTTCATGCGTGCCTTTTGCTGAACGAGGACGGCAGCTTTAAGCAAAAAGAAATCGACGGCGCCGTATACTCCGGCAAAAGCCTAATGGACAAATACGATCAAATGGCGCGGGAAGCGTATTTTTCTGGACAGAATGCCGACTTTTTGTGGTTTTTGTGGTGTAATCAGGATTCAGCCCTTTTCGGTAAGGCGAAGATGACCACCTTTGAACGCTATTTTATCGATGATCCGGCAACGCACAAGGAACCGTCCGCGCCGTATTATAAGCTGATGGAGCATGATGACGGAACGCTTGCCACACAGATACTCAAGGAGTTCGGACTCAGCGGCAACTCCCACATCGTTAACGGACACACGCCCGTCAAAGTTGCGAAAGGCGAGAGTCCGATTAAAGCGGGCGGCAAGCTCTTGGTTATCGACGGCGGATTTTCCAAGGCCTACCAAAAGACAACTGGCATTGCCGGTTATACGCTTACTTACAACTCCTACGGGATGACACTGATAAGCCATCATCCATTTGAATCGGTAGAAAAGGTCTTACGCGAAGGCTTCGACATTGAGTCTACAAAAGAGGTGATTGAAACATTAGTTGAGCGAAAGCGGGTTGCGGATACCGACACCGGCGCCGAAATGAAAGAAAAAGTTCAAAACTTAGAAATGCTGATTAGCGCCTACAACAAGGGCATTTTAAAACAGCAAGATTAACACCGGTAGCAACAACTCAAGCGTGAGGTGCAAATTAGTTGTTGAAAACAGCCGCCTCATACCGTTTCAGAATGTGATACATACTTTTCCGTATATCGCTGTGCAGTAGTCGGCGCCGGTTCATAGTACCGGTTGATACGAATAAGCCGCTGCGCAATGGCAGCAAGATTTTCGCTCCTGCCGCCGAGACCGTAGAGCGCAAGCGCCACATCGCCGATCAGTTCTCCGTCGGCAAAAGCGGGAAGCGCAAAGGTTCTGCCAGTCATGTCAGCTTTCATTTGGCACCACAGCACATTGTGCGCTTGCCCACCGGACAACGTATACACGGGATGGAAACCAGACGCCTGTTCCAGTACATCGCAGCCGTGCCGGATACGGAAAGCGAGCGCCTCCACAAAGGCCCGCCCTTGTCCTGCAAAAGTCGCGGGATATGCACCCGATGCGGCAAACGGTTCTTCCGCAATCCGCTCCATCGCCCCGATATAATCGTTGCCTAAAAACCCATGAGACACCAAAAACGACGAAAATGCCGCGCCGGAAGATGGAATAACGGAAGAGAGATTCCACAAATCGGGCATAGCTGAAGGCAATAGCAGCGTTCCCTTAGAGCGGCACGGCTGCGGAATGCAGATGTTAAGCCCCTCACTTGAACCGGCTCGGTCGCAGGCGGTACCTGCCGTGAGCGTTCCCGTCCCGATCAGCGCCGCGATAAAATCCGGCACGCCTGCAATGACCGGTATACCGCAAAAGCGACCGATAACCGTACCGGCGGCTACGAAAGGCGGCAGCAAACCGGCAAGTCTTTCAGTATTGATATGCAGCGCTTCCGCAAACCGGCACAGCTCTTCTTTATCCCAATACGCCGCCTCGTAGCGTGGGTCTGGGAGGCTTGTTATCGGTACGCCGGTTAAAAGGTAGGCGAGATATTCCGGTCCAGAAAAAAGCTGTGCGGCGCTCCCGAATATGTCAGGATACCTTGCACGGAAAGCCGCAATCCGCGGCAAAAAAAGAGAGGCTCCCACCGGTGGCATAGGCGCAGCTGCATCTTGTGGCGCCGGTACGGTAGAACGCTGCGCCCCCGATACGGTAGCCCCCTGCGACACAGGTTCATTCCATAAAAACGAGGTATCGTTTTTAGCCGCATCAAGAATGGTGTTAATAATATCATCAGGTGGAACAGTGGAGGGTAACGATGCGGCAGCCAGCGGAAGCGCAGCGTTTATAGGTATTATAGGTAACCGCGGTATGCGGCGGTTATGAGGTACGGCGACAAGCGTAGGACCGTTTCCCGAAACACAAATGGCTTCTATCGCATAATCTGCCGGTACGCTCCGCCACGCGGCAAAAAAGGCTTGCACCCAGTCTGCCGCTTGAACAGGCTGTGGGAACAACAGGCGTATAAACTTGAGTACTGTTCCGTCTTCGGTAATAAACGCCGCCTTTAACGACGACGTTCCGATATCGGCACAGAAAACACCACGCTGCATGAACGCTATTCGCTATCGCCGGAGAAAGACTCACCGTCCATCAGTATGCGGGGGATACCGTCATCGGCGCCTTCCATATACGTACGCGCGGAAGCAAAACGAGCGCCGTACCAATCAACGCGCCGAGTAAGGAACATCAACAGTGCAACAACGCAGAAGATACCGATACTGCCAATAAGCAGCGCATAATCTTCCGATTGCAATATGCCGAACAATAAAAAATAGGATACTCCTTGCACCGCCGTTAACAAGATACCCCAACGGATTTGCTTAAAAATTGCCGCAGTATAAAATCCTACAACAGTACACACGCCGACCGTAGCGATCAAATAACTGAGGTTAAACGAAACATGCTCGGAAAAAGACAATAACAGCAAGTAAAATAAAACGTCAGCAATCCCAATAAGAAAATACTGGATGGGATGAATCCGTATCGCACTCCATAATTCACAGACAAATATGGCGAGAAACGGAACCGCCAAAAAAAGAAGTGCATACGTAATACAGCGCTTTACTTGCGAATAGTGATTAACGGGAGTGATAAAACCGATTTTTACCGTTTCCGGCGAACTGCGGAGACTTGAAGAAGATTTCGCCGCATAACCGTCATATTCATCGTACACATCCGTATCTTTGGATATACTGAAATCCTGCGCTTTCCAACTGCGAGGAAATACCGTGCTTAAACCAGAAATACGCCAGTCGGCGGAAAAGCCCGAATCGTCGAGCGTACGGTTTTTCGGCAGCCATCCTCCCGAAAAGCTGGGGGCAGTCCATGTTGACTGCACAGCAAAACTGTTGTCAGCAGCAAGCGGTACGATACAAAGGCTTTTTCCCCCTTGTATAGAAACAGAACCTTCTATCGCAAAGCCGGAACGCACAATATCTTCCGGAACCATATAATAAACGGCATTGCGAAACGGCGATGCCCCGGTAGGAGCTGTCAAGGCTTCGAGCAGCGGTTTACCGTTCCCATAAAATGCAGGATAGGCAGTTAACGTCTTTTTAGATTTTATCCCAAGGATAAGCACCGCATCTTTATAGCGGATATTTTTTTCTGCGATATTGAATTGCTGGAACTGAAAACCGGAGAATGAGGCGGTTACGGCAAGCTCACCGTTAAAAACAGGAACGGTAAATATCCCCCGCGAAAGTCGATAAGGATTAATCTGCGTTACCAGATTGTATGTTTCCGGAACCGTGAGAATATAGTCAGTTTTTTTCCCCTTTTGAACAACCTTTCTGGAAGAATCCGTATATTCGGCCACTTCATATTCGACCACTTCATCATACGGCACGGCAAGCGCCAGACCCTCAATAACAGGCTCTCCTCCAGCAGGTTCCATAATGGACGCTTCAGCAGTCCGCTGGTATCCTTCCCGATCGTTGACCAGTGAACGGATAAATGCGAGGGGGATAAGTAGTATCAGCATCATAATAAAAATGATAACGGGCTTTATCCATGCCACCTGCTGAGAAAATATCGCTATCTTGGGTATAACAGCATTCATCTCCGCTGATTGTTTTACATCCATAGCAACTCCGGTTTACTTAGTCTTGTTGATCATCCGCTTTATGCTGCCCGCTCTGTCCCGCTGAATGCAACATTCGCTCGATAATCTCTCTATTATCCAACAGATTACTCAACGACTGATTATGATACAACCGCGAGACAGCCTGTGCAAACAATTTTGAAACATCGGCCGAGATATACCATTCTTTTTTGAGTAATTCTTCGTGGTATACCGCATTGGTGCCGATAACGCGATAGAAATAACCTTTTTTATACGCTTCATCAAAAAGCTGGATTGCATCGCCGGTAAAGAATGGCAAACTCACCGCAGCAATCACTTTTTTTGCCCCCTTGCTTTTCAGGAACTCCATTGCCTTTAACAGGGTTCCTCCGGTGCCAAGCATATCATCTGCAAGGAAGGCCGTTTTACCGTTTACATCACCTAATAAATTGATATTGATGATATTGGACTGTTTTGCATTTTGCGTAACGACAGAATAGTCACGCTCCTTATAAATCATCGCAAGCGGTTTTTTTAAGCCGCTAGAATAAAATTTATTTCGGTCTACGGCCCCGCTATCCGGTGCAACCACCACAAAATCCGCATCGGGATCGGCAAGGTTTTCGATTTTTATCAGCTCTCGCATAATCTGATAACTTGCATGGAGGTTTTCGATACGGGCAGTATGGAAAGCATTTTCAATCTCACGGGAATGAATATCCAACGTGATAATTTGATCGACGCCGAGTTTTTCGTAGCAATATCCCAACATACTGGCAGTTAAACCTTCACGCCCCTTCTTTTTATGCTGGCGGCTATACGGATACACAGGCACCACAAGCGTGATATGTGCAGCTCCGGCATATCGAACGGCGTCGATCGTTACCATCATCGACATAAGGTGATCATTGACCGAAAACACGTGCTGATTTTTACCTTCATTTACCCAAAGCGGATGATGGTTTTCTACATCTTGAAAAATAAAAACATTCTTTCCACGAATGCATTCCAGTATTTCCGTTTTAAATTCACCGTTCATAAAATAGGTAAAACGAGCATTGACTTTAAAACGAGGAATGCGGATTTTCTCAATCTCGTTATCTTCATGTAAACCGGAAGAAAGAAGGTCGTTATAAAAATTAATATCTCGGATAAGGGTTTCTTTTTGTAAATTATATCGCTTTATTAACTTATCTATTTTTCTATTAAGTTTTTCTACATAAATATGTTTTAAATGTTGAATTACTGCATCGGCAAAATGCTCGCCGCCCGGACACGCCAGAATTGCCAAATTCGCAGACCCGGAATATATCATACCCGCCCCCTCATGTCGGAATCAATTTGAGCATTAGTTTACATATTTTGCAAAAAAATTCAATCGGTATTGGCAGAGAAAGCGCATCAGAACGGACACGGCTATAGCTTTCCGTTAGCCTTTTGAAAATAGCTTGTTGAGAAGCGTACATCCGTGTACGATTCTCAACAACGAGATTTGTGCATACCACAAATCTTATTTTTGTGTAGCAACGCCGTAGATGCGCCGCATATTTTCAAAAGATCATTCTAGAAGCCGATACCAACACCAAGCTTTATCCCAACGCCGGAAAGCGTGGTGAATGTGCGTAAAAAATCCTGTGAGGCAACCGATGCGGCGAGGTTAAATGTAAAGCCTCGCGACGCGATAAAGAAACAGAACTCATGCCGCCAGATGCGTTCGATATATTCCGTATTTAAATATACGCCAAGTACCTTTGCAAAATGGCTTTCGAGCTTTAGCCCACCGTCAATATAATAGGGTTTCGCATTGATAACAGGAAAAGCAAGAAACGGAGATAAGATTAGGTAATCATTTTCAAGGGGTCTAAAATCCGCCCCGATTTTAACTTTACACGGACGTCTAACAAGCCGCTCAGGCAAAGTGTCAGTGATGGCTTGGGTCTCAGGAAGGGCAAGTCCTTTAGGAGTACGAAGCTCGCTTGCCAAACCTTCAACTTTAAAGGAACCTTTTAGTCCCGTTGTCATAGAGACACCCTTGAGCGGTAAATAATTTACCGCACCTGTAACGGTAACCCACTTTGTCGGACTGTATGATCCAGCTAAGCTGAGGTCAACTCCACCGTTTTTCAAAAGCTCGGCAGCCGAAAGACCTCTCTGCGCTGCCATTGCCGGTAGATAACCGTAAATATTTGCCGTAGCTTCCGCTTTCACCTCGAGATCTTCAACATCGCCACTGGCATTTCGTTTAGGTGTTAAGGTAACTTTTGCTTCAGGGTTTTCCATATATGCAATTGGAATAAAATAGGCAACCCGCGCAGAAAATCCATACTTCGGTTTTGTGAATTGATACATGATGCCCGTGTCGGCAAATGCATTAATCTTTGCGTTGAGTTCTCCAGTGATCGTCTCAGGCGCTGAGTTTTCCGTATTCCCTTTTGCAATAAGATCGAGCACATTTTTTGAAATATTTGTCCATACATCCGCATTAACAGTAGTGGAGAATTTTACTGTATGCTCTCCAAATACCGTAAACCGAAAGAACCAATCAAAATTAAATAAAGCGCCTGCGTGCAGACCTGACTTTATCGTCTTTTCTGACAGTTTCTTAAAGTCGATAGCCAGTTCCGGCTTAAAAAAGTCCTGAACAGAAAATATATTTTGCGCACCGGTAGCTGCAATCGATAATCCTGAATGCATGGAAAGCACACGCGCCTTAGGTTCCGGCGCCGGTTCATTCTTTTCAGCCGGCGGTACGTCTTGCTGCGCTTGCGGACCAGCGTGGCTATCGGTTTGCGCAGGGGAAGTGTTTTGCTCGGTTGCTGTTTCAGAATCGGCAGCGCTGCTTACAGCCGTCTGCGCAAACGCCGTATAAACACCCAACATAATGCATAATGCAATAAAACAAGTTTTTTTCATGGTATCTTCCTCCGATACTTATGATATATTGATATCTTATAGTTTATAATCAATATCCGTTTTGGCTATGACAGAAAAGGCTACCCCCAATACAAAATCATGCTTTAACGAGTATGAGCCTTGCGGCAGGTCTAAACGTAATTCCGGTACAACTGGATAATATTCAAGAAACCGATTCCAGTCTTTAGATAACTGGGGAATAGAAATATTCTTTTCAAACTTTTGAGAAAGCGCGGTATTATGTATCGATGCGTCCCCGCCGAAATAACTACCAATATCAAAATCTAACGATTGGACAGGATAGTGAATGAGATAATGGAGTGCATTAGGAGCAGTTCCGGTGGGTGGATAGCGATACAGCCGGATGTTTTTATCTTTCTCCTGCAAGATTGTTTCAAGTTTTTTAAATACTTCATCTTCTGTAATACTTTTTGAGCCCAGCGGCACATAGAGAGTCGGCTTTGCTTCTATTCTAACACTTGAAAAAGGCTGTAGATTGCATGCAGCGATAAAAAGCAATGCGATAAGTACACCAATATATACGGGATATTTGCTATATGTATGATAAAACATTCACCTTCCTTACTGTACACAGGCAAAATGCCGCCAAAAATCGAAATGGTTTCAGGCGGCACGTCAATCGTTTTGATCAATATTTTATAGACTATATCACGTTATCCGCGCAAGGACAAGAACTACGCAGAGGAATCACGATGGCGGGTCTACCCATACAAGATATGAAAAGCCTTCGTTAAGTATTGAAGAAGCAGATAGCCGTATTTAATTATTCGTCTTTACTTTTTCTTCCGTAACGTAGCTTTTTTCAAACCCTTCGATTTTTTTAATGCTGTTTAGCCAATAGTTTGCTTCGGTGCTATTGGTAAAGGGACCAACCCTTACGCGGTGCGTTAATCCGGCAGAAGTCTCTTTGGTAAAAATTTCTACTTTCATGTGCTGCGCGGCAAGTTTATCCCGCGCGCGTTCAGCGTTAATTCTATTTGCAAGCGATGCGGTCTGTACCCAATAGAGGGTTTGAATCTGTGGTGCAGCAGGCTTAGCCGATGCTTTTGCCTTAGGTGCAATGGAAACACTCGCTTGTGCGACCTTTTTTTCTACGGCAGGTTTCGGCTGGGCTTGCACTGTGGCGGCTGTCTGCGGTTGGGGCGCAGCTTCTTTTTTTGCAGGGGTAGATTGTACTTCCGGCTGCTCTGGAGTGGTATCAATACCGATTTGCGCTGCCAAATCTTTGGGTAAGCCGGAAACTTCGGCAGTTCCAGCCTGCGCTGTTAGCTCGGAAACGTCAATCCCGTTTGATTGACCATTTTGACCATCAGTCGAAATAATATTCAGATTATTCAAATTGATAATATTTCCGGCGGCAGCGGGAGCATTTCTATCCAGCCCTGCAACCCTATCAGGGTCTCGTGCCCATAAATCCGGGTCGACGGCAGCGGAAGTTCCGGCTGTTTCATAAGGAACAGTTTCTCCGCCTGCCTGTGCCGTTGCGCTATTCCGCGACGGTGAATATAAAAATAGTGCAATCCCGAAAATAATCAAGACGAATAAACTTACCGAAAGGATAACCCATAAAATTTTCTTTTGTTCCATAGCTGTCCTCAAAAACCCTTTTCGCGCAGCACACGCTCAATCTTTTTCCGCAAAGACTGTACGGAACGAGCGTTCACTACGCTTACAATATCGGCATTTTGAGTAAGGTATTGAGCAAAGAAATCTCTTTGTTGCAAAAAACGTGCAATTAACCGGCAAAGCGGAATGGCATCCCGTTTTTTGCCCCGGATAAGTCTCATCAAAAACGGAGCCTTAATATATAGAATAAACGAACATTCCGGCGTTAAAGACGTTTTATGCAACGTCGGTGCGTTCAAGACAACCGGTCGGTTCGGCTGTTCGGTTAAAGCAGTTTTGATAAGGCTACGTATGTGCGCTTCAATTTTGGGAAGAATGAATGCCTCATGTTCCGCTAATAAGACAGAATCCGAAAAAAGCAAAGCGCTTAAAGCTCTTCTGTCCAACGAACCGTCCTGCGCCCGCAGCTGTAAGCCTTGCTTTCCGGCATAGGGCGAAAAACGTGCTATTACAGCCTCGCTTTGTTCCTGCAAAACGGTATGGGCAACCCTATCGGCATCGATAACGGCAT
>CAUVHB010000004.1:0-14066 GCA_963551335.1 uncultured Treponema sp. | reverse complement strand
TAAGATTAAATACATCTGTGCACTGCACGGTTTGGTATGGGAGGCGGACAACTTCCCCTACATCCTCGATAAATACCTGCACTGGGCAACGTATACGCCGGAAGAAAAAGGCGTTTTACTGGTGTATGGTTCTATTTATGGCAATACGGAATCGGCTGCATTTGCACTTGCTGCAAAGCTCGTCGAAAAAGGTATCACCAATGTGTCGGTGTACGATGCGTCAAGCACCCACGTGTCATATCTTATTTCTGAAGCATTTAAGTTCAGCCATATTGTGCTATGCTCTCCAACGTACAATCTGAATATTTTCCCACCGATTCATGAGTTCTTGGATCACATGCGGCTTTTGAACTTACAGAATAGAAAGATTGCTATTGTAGAAAACGGTTCATGGGCAGTACGGTCGGGCGATCTGATTCAGGAATTTATCGAAAAGAATATGGCTGATATGGAAATTATCAATGAACGTATCACCATTGCTTCAACAATGAGTCCCGATAAAGACTATGAACTTGATGCTATGGCTCAAGCGGTCGTTGATTCGATGAATGCGACGGATATTTCGTTGCCGGAAGGTGTTCCGCAGCTGGATGTTTCCGGTATCCATTTTGCACGCGAGCGCCGGTAAGCCGTATAGTAGGACTACATGGTTTTAGTGCGGAATTTCGGCTAAAATTCCGCACTGTGCTTTACACTATGTTTTGCAAAAGATGGCAGCTGCACCGGCGCTAGCCAAGACGGTTGCCGTTCTTGGGGCGGAAAGTGTTCAGAAAACTTTCTGCCCTTTGCTTTCGTAAAAGACAAACGCATCAGATAAATCAATCAAATACCATAGAAAAAAGCTCTTCCCTAAGCCTTTGTAAAATAAGAAAACCTCTAATACCCGACATTTCACGTCTCCGCGCTGTATCGGGGAATGCCAATTCTATAGCGCATCTTCTAAAAATCTAACCTTGAGTTTTTAAAAGATGCCCAATTGTAACTTTCTTACTTTTAAGAGAGCCGATTGATAACTGTACCAGCTTGACGGTGAAATGTCAATTACCGATAAGCGCAGCGGTTTTTAGCGCCGTTTATCCGCCAATGCTCGTGTATCAGGATCGACATCATATTGTATTTCTTCATAGAGATTACCGTCAATGCAATGGCGTTCAATCATCTTTTCAACGATTCTGTTGCGGCAGAGGGAGCATTTCATGTTACGATACAGTATCCGGAGAATATCGTTAAACACGGGATATTTGGCTAACTTCTCCGATTTCAAAACATCGTCCTGTATTTCGTGTATATCAAAAATAGTGCACAGCTCAAGCAAGTTAAAAAGCTCAGTCTTTTTGTTTTCAGAGTAATATTTCAAGCAAACTTTTATAAAGGCATTTCTGGTATTATCGTCATATCGGTCTTTTAAAAAATCATAGACAGCAGGATCATTGAAGGGAACAAGCGCTTCGATAATATCTTGCCGAAACGACTTATTTTCAGTTGCTTCAAAAATATCGAAAAGTACCTGTGCAGGAATTTTGATTTGCCGTTCGTCGAATAATCGGATAAGCTTTTTTTTCAACGGCAGTGCAGCTTCAAGAAATACATTGGAAAGTTTTTGAATGTCAGCTTCGCTTGCATGTTTTCGTACCCAGACGCGAAGCCATATCTTTTCCATACGCGTAGGAGGATTTTGCTTTTTCAATAGTGTAATAACCCCATCAGCTGTATACTCTTTTCGCTTTCTAGCGTGTTTTTTCCGCTTTGTCTGCGTGATTGCGATATAGCGGTCGATTGCCGCATCATGTTCGTTGCGGAGCTTTTCTGTCAGCTCCTCTTCAGTGTATCCGATATCTTCCGCATATATATCGTAAAAAGTAGAGTCGATAAACTCTTCTTTATTATCTTCTGTAATATGGGTACCGAAATAACGAGCGAGGTATACAACCGCCTCATATTTATCGAGCAGTAGTAAATCGCTCAAGCCGATCATGCCACGATACATATCTTCTTCGGCATACTGTTCGAATTTTTTGTACAGTTCGGTCTTATCAAACCGCTTTGACTCGGCGAGCTTCCGTACAAATCCGAATACCTGCAAGTCGCCCCAATCTCTATCGTCCATTGTGTTAAAATAGGCGATAACGCGTTCGTCGATCTTTTCTCTGTGCGGATATAATTCCAAGAGATCGTACAGATATTCGGCGCGGCTCCCTTCACATTGCGGATCGTAGGCTTTGTTTTCTATAATGTTAGCGTATAAGATTTCTTCAATTTGCGCCGAAGGTTGAATACAGCCCTTTTTCAGCAAAAGATACGGTACGCCGGTACCTTTCTCAAGTTCCTGTTCAAAAACGGTTATCATCGCTACTCCTTTTTTCAATACTCTACGCTTCGGTCTTTTAGCAGCATGTGCGATGTATTCTATAAAATCTTTCTCTTTTTGTCTCTTTTCTTTCTCAATAAGGTGAAAAAAAAGCCGAAAATCATAAAGACGAATGATACTGAGACTAAATGGGAGGTTCAATAGATGCAAACACTTGATGTTCAAAATGATATGCAGCCGGTCAATTACGCGGATGCGGTACAGTCAAGTAATCAGGATAAAAAGAACGCAAAAGAACCTGAGGTAAAGGGGGCATCCTTTATCGACATAATAAAAAAGCTGATGGCAGAGGAATCTGACGACCGCCTTGCCGGAGAAGAAACAATATCCGGCAGTGCGGTGGAGGCGCAAGAAGCGGCGGAGCAGACCGCACGTAAAAAAAATGCTGCGGCGCAAACCGAATTATCCCGATTAAAGAGCAAAGCGGGAAAATTCAGTGATCCGAACGCTCAACACCGTGCCGAAGCGGATGCCCAGACAGGGGAAGCCGCCGGGGCGCTTGCAGACGCGGACGAGTTGCGTACCCTTGAAGACGGAATTGATGTAAAAGATGCGCTTGAAAAGAGCGCGGACACGCAGCTCAAAACTTCGATAGCGGCTCAAGTGGAGACGGATGCCGTACCGGAGGGAGCAGCGTTACTGTCCGCCGAAGAAGTGCCGCAGTTAAAAAAGCAGAAAAATGGCAAAGCGGAATCCGGCGTAGCGGTAGGGGCTTCGGCTTTCGGTATGGCAGAGTTGTCCGGAAAGCAAAAGAAAAATGCCGATGAGTCCGCGATGGAAAGCGCATTCGAAAAAAGCGCCAAGCCGCAGCAGCTCAAGCAGCACAAGCCGATATTTACGATTATTGATGAACGAACGGTGAATGCCGCTTCGGTTACGGCGGACGGTTCCGTACACGAAGCGGGCGCCGCTGTGCGGGTTACCAATACCCCGTCGGTGGATATGGCGGCAGACTTTCGCAGTATGACGGCTGGGTTCGGTTCAGCTGCGAGCGGTACGCAGGCGTCTTCGGAGAGCAGCGCGCCGAGTTTTGCCTCGCTGGTAGCGCAGCAGGTACAAGATATGGCGCCCGACTTTGTGCAGGCAGGACGGATTGTGCTGCAGGATAACAACGCCGGCGTCATTCGCCTACAGATGCAGCCAGCGCATCTCGGTAACGTGAGAATCAATTTGGAATTGGCAGGCGGTAAAAAAATTGTTGGAAAGATTATCGCCGGATCAAAAGAGGCATACGAAGCGTTTAAAGAAAGCATCGAACAGCTTGCAAAAGCCTTTGAAGAGGGCGGATTCGCGAGTGCGCAGTTCGATGTCAGCTGGTCGGGCGAAGGTGGCGGTCAATTTGATGGCGAAAATGGGCAATTTAATGAATTATTTGCACAAAATGACCAGCTTGAGGTAATGCACGGTAATCGTTATGCCGATACTGAAACTGTCTACGCATTCGGACAAGATCAAGCAGTGAATGTATTTGCGTAAAATGGGAGACACAGAGATATGAACATCAGTACAGTAGCGCAAGGAAACGGAATTCCGATGCCTTCTTTTGAAATGAGCCCAGAACAAAAAGCTCGGCTCAACATGGAAGTGGACACAATCAATAAGCAGAATTTTCCGGAAGGGAGAAAGCCAAAGCAGGAACTGGGTAAGGACGATTTTTTACAGTTGCTTGTTGCGCAGCTGACCCATCAAGATCCGACGAGCCCGCTGGAAGACACTCAGTTTGTCGCTCAGATGGCGCAGTTCACGTCGCTTGAGCAGTTGACAAATATGAACCAGAGCTTCGGAACCTTGAATCGGCTGATCGGAGATTCTTCGGCAGTCAATGTGGTCGGCAAGCAAGTTGATATCGAACAGAGCAGCGGTACCGTTTCGGGAACAATTACGGCTGCAACCCGTGGCGAAAATCCGCAGGTACAGGTCAACGGCAGATGGTACGCATGGTCGGATGTACAAACCGTCTATGCGAATAACTAAGGCAACTTTATTCTATATATACTATATATACTATACGAATTAGAGAGGAGATAGAGATATGATGCGGTCATTATTTTCCGGCGTTTCCGGAATGCAGAATCACCAGACAAGAATGGATGTTATCGGTAACAATATTGCAAACGTAAACACGACAGGTTTTAAGCGCGGGCGGGTCAATTTTCAAGATTTGATCTCTCAGCAGCTCAGCGGCGCATCCCGTCCGAATGAAGAAGTCGGCGGCGTGAACCCGAAAGAAGTCGGGCTCGGTGTTATGGTTGCCAGTATCGACACAGTACACACACAGGGGGCATTGCAGTCAACCGGTATCAATACCGATATTGCAGTACAGGGGAACGGGTTCTTCGTACTCAAGTCGGGCGAAAAGAGCTTCTATACCCGCGCTGGTGCTTTCGGTGTCGATAAAGACGGCACGATGGTAAACCCCGCAAACGGTATGCGCGTGCAGGGCTGGATGGCGCAGGAAGTAGACGGCACACGGCTGATCAACACCTCCGCGCAGACAGAAGACCTTATTATCCCGATTGGGCAGAAGATCGACGCCCGTGCGACTACCTCGGTGAACTATGCCTGTAACCTCGACAAACGGCTCCCCGAATTACCTGAAAATGCAAACCGCGCTCAAATCTTGGAATCGACATGGACAACCGAATTTAAAGTGTATGACACTTTCGGTGAAACCCATGAACTTAATTTAAGCTTTTCGCGCGTCCCGGGTACTCAGAATCAGTGGCTTGCAACGGTTAATGTTGATCCCGAAAATGCAGAAGCAACAGCAACGCGCACGGGCGTCGGCACCACCGAAGGCACCGGCAATACATTCACCGTTACCTTTGACAACTACGGACACCTCGCGGCCGTTACCGACACAGCGGGGAACGCCTCTGCGGAAGCAGGACAGGTACTCGTACAGGTTTCCTATAACGTCCCCGGTGCAACCGCCGGAGAAGACGGAGCTCCCGTCCGCCATACCTTTGATATTAACTTAGGAGAGATTGGTACCTCTCGCAATACGATTACGCAATTTGCTGAGCGCAGCACTACGAAGGCGTATGAACAGGACGGATATGCAATGGGCTATCTTGAAAACTTTAAGATTGACCAAAGCGGTGTTATCACAGGCGTATACTCCAACGGCGTGAGCCACGAAATTGGGCAGCTTGCAATGGCGGGCTTCGCCAATCAGGGCGGCTTGGAAAAGGCTGGGGAGAATACCTATATTCAATCCAATAACTCCGGTATTGCGAATATCACTACATCCGGCGTTATGGGAAAGGGCAAGCTGATTGCCGGCACCCTTGAGATGAGCAATGTCGATTTAACGGATCAGTTTACCGACATGATTATTACGCAGCGCGGGTTCCAAGCAGGGGCAAAAACTATTCAAACATCCGATACAATGCTTGAAACCGTATTGAATTTGAAGCGGTAATAAGGTAATATAAAGGATATATCATGGTAAAGGTTACGCGGCTTAACGGCACACAGTATTGGATAAATCCCCATCAGATTGAAACCATTGACTGCAATCCTGATGTAACGCTGCATATGCTGTCGGGTAAGAGCTTTGTAATAAAAGAAACGCCTGAAGCGTTGCTCGACGCTATTGTCGCGTACCGCAGATGTATCGGTATCTTTAAAAACGAAATGTAAGGGAGCTGTCTTAAGTTATGGATATAGCATCATTTATAGGTATATTCGGCGGTATTACTATCGTTCTGTTCGGAGCTTTCATGAGCAGCTCGCTCGGCGGACTTATCGACGTTCCTTCGATGTTCATTACGATCGGCGGTTCGTATATGTGTTTGTTCTTAACGTATCCGCTTTCTTATACGATTGGTATTTTCAAGGTGATGGGCAGGGTATTCAAAGTTGCCGACTATAAAGAAAAAGAAATGGTGCAAAAACTTGTCGCCTTGTCCGAAAAAAGCCGCCGTACCGGTCTTTTGGCTCTGGAAGAAGAAATTCAAGATTTTGAAGATGATTTTCTCCGCACCGGATTGCGCAATGTTATCGACGGTATCGACGGAGCCGCCATCCGTGTATCGATGGAAAATGAATTGACTCAGATGGAAGAGCGGCATAACAAATGGATTTCATTGGTAAACGCATGGGCAACACTGGCGCCCGGCTTCGGAATGTTGGGAACGGTTATCGGTCTTATCGGTATGTTGCTGAATATCGAAGATAAAAGTTCGTTAGGTCCGAACATGGCAGTTGCATTGGTTACGACGTTCTACGGTTCTATGATGGCAAACTGGCTGCTCATCCCGATAGCGTCAAAACTGGCATACCAGAGTAACTTGGAGGTACGGTCAAAAGAAATGATTATCGAGGGCATCCTCGGTATTCAATCGGGCGATCACCCGCGTATCCTTGCGCAGCGCTTGCTAACGTATCTTGACCCTAAAGACCGAAAGGTTCTGGAATCCGAGCTGATAAAGGATTAGTCCATGGCACGGAAAAAGAAAGGCGCAAGCGCGCCCGGTAGCGGATGGCTTACAACGTATGGTGATATGGTTACGCTGATGCTTTGTTTCTTTGTTATGCTGTATGAGCCGAGCGAAGTAGACATAACCCGCTTACAGGCGTTATCGGCATCTATCAGCGGCGATCCTACCGGAGGCTCCATCTCGCTATCGGCGGGAAAGCTTGCCGACCTCGGTAATACCATCAGTTCCATGCCGTCTATGGAAAAAGGCAAGGCACTCGGGACCGCCTTAAAAAAGGCTGTGTCGATTTTTACACCCGAAATCAAGACCACGAAAATCGCCGTTACCAGCGATGAACGAGGCATCGTGATTTCTCTTGCAGCGGATGCTTTTTTTGCACGCAACAGCGCCGATCTAAATATCGAAGAAAGCCGCGAAACATTATTGAAAATTGCGCAGTTTTTATCCGATAAAGAGTTAGCAGGGCGCCGTTTCCGTATCGAAGGACACACCGATTCAAGCGATGCGCTTGCGGGGAAGTGGACAAGCAACTGGGAACTGTCGGCAACCCGCGCAATCAACGTATTGCATACGCTAACGGACTTTGGCGCGCAGGAAGATACATTTTCCATTGCCGGCTATGCAGATACTCGTCCTGTCTATTCCAATGAGACTGCAGAAGGACGCGCCTATAATAGACGGGTTGATATTATCATTTTGGATGATGCACATTTTTAGTGCTTCCCTAAAGATTTACTTGAAGAGAGAGGAGTAACCACAATGGCTGACGAGCATACAAATTTGACTGATGAACACGGAGTGGATGATAACATCGGTGTCGATAATCCGGTAAAGGCTAAAAAAGCGGGGCTTATTCCGACGCTTCTGAAGTACATCGCCATCGCAGTCGCTGCGTTGATTTTTATTGTAACAGTTGTCGTTATTACGGTTAATCTAATGTCGAAGCGGGGACAATCACAGTCCGAATACCCCATTGCAGAAGAATACCGCGATTCGCGCGAGATGCTTCAATATTATTCGGCAATCGGAGCCGTAAAGACATTTACCAAAGATGTCGTGCCGGGTACTATTATCGTGAACGTTGAATTGGGATATCCCCAAAACGATAAGACCACTTCGCAGGAACTGACAGCGCGGTTGGTTGAGTTGAAAGACTTTCTCCGCGGTTATTTCCAAAGTAAAACGATTGCGGAACTGAAGCAGGAAGAGAAGATTAAAATCGAAATCCGTAATCAAATCAATGACAATATACTATCAAAGTCGAAGATAAAAGCGGTTGCTTTTACCCAATATGATATTATAGAACAATAGGGATTGTATGACTGAAGTATTATCGCAGGACGAAATAGACCAGCTTCTCACTGCAATCAGCTCAGGGGATACCGAAGCGGAAGAGTTTAGACCGGTTAATGATACGCGTAAAATCAAGATTTACGATTTTAAGCGGCCGGATAAATTCTCTAAGGAGCAGATGCGTACCGTTTCGATTATGCACGAAACCTTTGCGCGTTTGACGACGACCGCTCTTTCGGCTCAGCTGCGAAGTATGGCACATGTACACGTTGCCTCTGTCGATCAGCTGACGTACGAAGAGTTTATCCGTTCAATCCCTACGCCGACTACGCTGGCAGTAATCAACATGGATCCGCTCAAGGGCAATGCCGTTTTGGAAATAGACCCTTCCGTTACTTTCTCTATAATAGACCGGCTCTTCGGCGGTACGGGACAAGGAACGATGGTACAGCGGGAATTAACCGACATCGAAGCCTCCGTTATGGAAGGGGTTATCGTGCGTATCTTAGCAAATATGCGCGAGGCGTGGACACAGGTTATCGACTTACGTCCCCGCTTAGGTCAGATTGAAACTAATCCGCAGTTCGCGCAGATCGTACCGCCTTCAGAAATGGTTGTTTTGGTTACGCTTGAAACAAAGGTCGGTGAAGAAGAAGGAATGATGAACTTCTGTATTCCCTACATCACCATAGAGCCGATTATTTCAAAACTGTCCAGTCAGTTCTGGTTTTCGTCCGTGCGCAGAAGCTCGACAACCCAGTACATGGGCGTGTTGAAAGAGAAACTTTCTACGGTGGATATGGATGTCGTCGCCGAAGTAGGTTCGTTAAAGCTGCCGGTACGGGATGTGCTGAACCTTCGTGCGGGCGATGTGGTACGTCTTACCGACACGAGAGTAGGCAGTCCCTTTACCTTAAGTGTCGGCAGTAGAAAGAAATTTTGGTGCCAGCCCGGCGTTGTGGGAAATAAGGTAGCCGTGCAGATATTGGAAAAGATTGAAGATATCAATCAGGATGAATTTGAAGAGCTAAGTGCTGATCAGGAGGAATTATATGAGTGATGGATCCATTTCTCAGAACGAAATAGATGCATTGTTGTCGGGTATGGGCGGTTCCGGCAGCGCGTCGGCGGGCGGAGCGTTTACACCGGCACGTCAAGAAGCATTACAGAAGTTTTTTGACGGGAATGTTCCCGCACTCTCCGCAAATTTGGATTCGATGACGGGTAAAACCGTTTCCGTTTCCAATCCTGTTATCGAGCTGAGCAGCCGCGAAACTCTTTTGCAGAAAGTGCCGGATATGGCGGTTGCCGTTACGATTGATTTTGACGGCGCTTTAACGGGCGATCACCTGTTTATATTGACTCCCGAATTTGCTGAAAAGCTGGTAGGGCTTGTAAATAACGAAGATAGCGTTACCATCGATGACATGGCGCTCTCCGTTATCAGCGAAACCATTGCGCAGTATGTCGGAAAAGAAATCAGCGCATTTGACAGTCGCAATATTAAAGGCGTTACCAATATGCCTGCCGAGGCGCATCACGTACCTAAGGCAATGGTGCGACTTTCACAGGACTTTGCACTTTTAACATATTCGGTTACAATCGATAATACAGCTTTTAATTTATGGGAGATTATCGCTAAAAAAACAGCGGAACAAATTGCCGATAAATTAAGTAATACGGAAAGCGCTTCGCCGGTAACGCCTGTGCAACCGATTCCCGCACAGCCTGCTCCTAATCAGGGAGGCGCAATGGGGGCAATGACTATGCCAATGAACGGAATGAATGGGATGGGGATGCCGCAGATGGGTCAGCAATCGATGGGTATGGGAATGCAGGGAGGCTCGCCGGTTCAAGGAGGCATGGCGATGCCCGGTATGAATCCGAATGTGCAGTCCGTACAGTTCCCTCCCCTTCTGAATGGAGTAACTGAAGCCGAACAGGGGAATATCGGGTTGATTATGGACGTGTTCATGGAGATGACCGTCGAACTCGGACGAACCCGCAAGATGATTAAAGAAATTTTAAGCATGGGCGAAGGGCATATTATCGAATTGGATAAACTTGCCGGCGAACCGGTGGACATATTGGTTAATCATAAGCCGATTGCAAAAGGGGAAGTCGTCGTTATCGATGAAAACTTCGGTGTTCGTGTTACCGAAATTTTATCGCCGGCTGAACGTATTAGCGATAATACATAGCGGAATGTGAGTACGGGTCTGCATATTGCAGCCGTAGCGCGCATGGGGTGGGAAATGTATAGTAGCTTTTATAAAAGTATAGTATTCTCTTTTTTTTTGATGTGCGGTGTGCTATGTGCATTTGCCGATAACGGAACGACAGTAGAGACAGGCAATGCCGCAGTATCTCAGGTAGCGTCTGCAGAAACAGGTATCGTTTTACAAGCGGATGAATCGGCATTGCCGGTACAAGATGTTTCTCCGCCGCGCGCTGCAGGAAGTTCAACCTTTTTGATGCTGTTGCAGCTGATCATATCATTGGCGGCTGTGTGCGCGCTCATTTACGGAGTGCTGTATTTTATCCGACGTTCAAAGCAATTTACCGCCGTGGACGATCCTTTCTTAAAAAATGTTGCAAGTTTACCGCTTACACCCAATAAAACCCTCTACATTGTAACGCTTATCGACAAAGCATACTTAATCGGCGCGTCTGATGCTTCACTGTCGCTGGTTGCGGAAATCACCGATAAAGAACTCATCGATGCGATGAATTTGCACGCAGCGCAAACAGCCGGACCGAAGCAGAGTTTTAGCTCATTGCTTCATACTTTTTTCCCAGCGGCAAAACCCAAAGAAACTGATGCGAATCCCTTTGACTCATTTTTAGCTAAGCAGCGGGGGCGTCTGCAAAACTCAGGCGCGGCGCAGAAAAGCGAAAATTCGCAAGAAAAGAACGCCCCGCAAGAGGCGGAAAACGGCAGCGCAGGGAGGGATGACCGATGAAAAAACTTGCACTGTGTATTGCGTGCATCTGCCTGTTTTGCATTCCGGTAACGCTGTCCGCGCAAAACACCGGTACATCGCAGACCGGACGTACCGAAATAGACGCCACCCGCCAAGCAGGGCGTATGCCTTTCATCAATCTCAATATCCGCGAGGCGCAGAGTAATCAGGAAGTAGCGTTTTCTATTCAGCTACTCCTGTTAGTAACGCTGATTACCCTTGCGCCGAGTATTCTCCTGTTGATGACCTCGTTTTTGCGGCTCAGTATTGCGCTTGATTTTATTAAGCGCGCGCTGTCGTTGCAGCAGGTGCCCCCGACGCAGGTACTCAACGGTATTGCGCTGTTCTTAACAATTTTTATCATGTGGCCGACCTTTACGGAAATATACAATAAATCGTTTAAGCCCATGGCGGACGGGCAAATCAATATCGAAACAGCCTATACTGAGGCGGAAAAACCGTTGCGCCTTTTTATGTATAAGCAGATGGCGCATGACCCCTCGCATATCAGGCTCTGTATGTCGCTTGCCCGTCTGGATAAGCCAAATACGCTCGCCGACGTTCCCACGTATGTACTCATTCCGGCATTTATCCTGCACGAGTTGACCATCGCCTTTCAAATCGGCATATTCCTGTATTTGCCGTTTATCATCATCGATATGGTTGTCGCGAGCATCCTTATGTCGATGGGTATGATTATGCTGCCGCCGGTACAAATTTCGATGCCGTTTAAGCTCATCTTATTTGTGCTGGTTGACGGTTGGAATTTACTGGTCGGTCAACTCTTTCAGTCGTTCTTGTAGAATTAAAATTATGCGGTACCTCTAAAAAGCGAACAAGAGAGGCTCTTTGATTATAAAACGTAAGGAGGAAAGCGATGAGTATCGGAATGATTGTCAGTCTTTTGCGTGAGGGTGTTTTTCAGGTATTTATATTAGCTGCCCCCATCCTGCTGGCTGCATTAGTTGTCGGTTTAATCGTGGCGATTTTTCAGGCGACCACCTCCATTCAGGAACAGACGCTTACCTTTGTGCCAAAAATCTTGACCATTCTAGGTATGCTTGCGCTGCTGGGCGGCTGGATGTTCAGCGTATTGCGAGAGTATACCGTTCGCCTTTTCGACATTATTCCTCAGCTGGTGCAAGGGTAGATCACCGTAGGCGGCGTGAATAATGGATCCTAACCCTTTTTCTTTTTTACTTGTTAAAGCTCCGCTCTTTTTTTTGGTATGCGTGCGGATATTCGCCATGATTTCCACGACGC
Source organism: uncultured Treponema sp. (assembly GCA_963551335.1). GTDB lineage: Bacteria > Spirochaetota > Spirochaetia > Treponematales > Treponemataceae > Treponema. Next base: position 1,734 of record CAUVHB010000004.1, on the reverse strand, counting down.
CGCTTCTTTCGACGCGGGCGGTACCGCGCATTGCGAAAATTTCGCTGGCGGGGTTAATCGGCTTTTTGGTGATGCCGGTCGCGTACGGTTCTGCGTTGGATGTGCAGGGCTTTAATCTTGACTATGTCTTGCTGGTTGTCGGAGAAGCGCTGCTGGGCGTACTGACGGGTTTTTTTATCAGCATTATCTTTGCCTCGTTCAGTACGGCAGGTCAATTTTTTTCATATCAGATGGGGTTCGGCGTATCGGAAGTGTATGATGCGCTTGCTCAAATTGAAAACCCGCTGATGGGGCAATTCTTAAATTTTATTGCCGTGTTGCTCTTTTTGCAGATTAAAGGATTCCAGACGCTGTTTTTAGGCGGCGTACTTCGCAGCTTTCAGTCTATCAACTGTTTTATGTTTCTGGAAAAACAGGAATTGCTCACCTCATTTTTGATAACGAACCTGAGTACGCTTTTTTTAAATGCGATGATGATTGCGATGCCGGTGATGGGAACGCTTTTTTTAGTACACGTGTCGATGGGGTTGCTATCAAAGGCTGCGCCGCAGATGAACCTTTTATCAGAAGGCTTTCCGATAACTATTTTGTTGACCTTCTTCCTGTTAACCGTGTCGCTGCCGTTTATGGCAAATTTATTTGTGCGGATTATGGAAAACGGATTCGCGGTATTCGAGTCGCTCCTCATCCGCGCTGGCGGAGGTATCTAGTATGCGGAAAGTCGTGATAGAACCCTCAAGCGGATATACCGCAGGCAGCTATGCCATAACCAGATATGTTGCAACCAGATATGTTGTACGCAGATATACTGCAAGCAGCGATCCTGAACGGAATTTTTTTATTGATCTGCAGTGGTTCGCCGCAGAAGACGAAGGCCGTACCGAAGACCCAACCGACTATAAAATACGCAAAGCGCGGGAAGAAGGTCGCGTTGCAAAAAGTCAGGATATTAATGCGGCGCTCGTGCTGTTGTTCCCCGCCAGTGCGCTTATCTTTCTTTCATCCTTTTTTTTGGAAGAATGTATGGAAATCTTGCGCTTCTTTTTTGTGCGGAGTACGCAGGCGGATATCCGAAGCGGTATGTGGTTCGGTATCTTTGTGCAATATTTTTTAAAACTCGCGCTTCCGCTTGCGCTTATTGCAATGCTTGCTGGTGTAATTGCCAATATCATTCAAAATAACGGATTTTTATTTTCTACCAAACCTATTCAACCGCAGTTTAATAAGATTGTTCCCAATTTTATTCGTTTTTTTAAACGAGCGCTTTTTTCCGCTGAAGGGTTATTCAATTTTGCCAAATCGCTAACAAAGGTTATCGTACTCGTATTTGTCGCCTTTTTGATGATACGGGCAAACCTTCCTCATTTTATTGAATTGCTGACAGTGAGCTTTCCACAAGCTGTTTTTTTTACCGCGGGACTTGCCGCAAAATTACTCGCGACCGCTGCCTTGTTACTGCTCATTTTGGCAATTCCCGACTATTTTTTTCAGCGGAAGCAATTTATCGATTCGCTTAAAATGACCAAGCAGGAAATAAAGGACGAATACAAAGAATTGGAAGGAGACCCGCAGGTTAAAGGGCGCATTAGGCAGCAAATGCAGGCAATCCTTTCTCAAAATGCAATCCGCAATGTACCGAAAGCTGATGTGGTTATTACAAACCCGACTCACTTTGCCATTGCAATGCAGTGGGATTCAAAAACGAAGGCGGCCCCGAAGGTACTGGCAAAGGGC
>CAUVHB010000003.1:0-16003 GCA_963551335.1 uncultured Treponema sp. | reverse complement strand
TATTCCCGCAGGCTTTTTGATAAGGTCTTTAGCATAGTGAAAGCAGGATAGCACAGTCTTAAAAATTAGTACACATTTTAAAGCTTCTCTGCATGAGCTGTTTTGTTCTATCGTGTTCGATTTGTACCATACCTACCAGACACGATAGCCAAATCACCCAGCCACTCGGCACAATCGGAGGAGAGTAAGCCGCGCGGCATTCGCCATGTCCAGTTTTTTCCAATCGTAGAAGGTTCGTTCATACGAGCTTCCGCACCCAGCGCATACAGGTCTTGAAGCGGAATCACGGCAAACACCGCCACAGAGAAAAACGCTTGCTTAATCAGCTCGGCGCAGAGGTCGTCTTTAAGGGCGGAACACTCTAAGGCTGTTTCGTTATCCGCTGTAGTAGGCGCCGCTTCGGGCGTCGTACACCGCACTGCAGTACGGTCAGCCGAAAATAACTCATCAAGGAATTCGGCAGCCGGTCTTTCTCCGTCAAGATAGAATAACAGCACCTCAAAATCATCCCGCGAAAGCGTATCGAGCCATGCCCGTAGCGTGGTGTTATCGTGAGTGCCGGTATACACAACAGTATTTTGCGTATATGTGTGCGGCAAAAAGACATCGCTAAATCCTGCTTCCCGTACTTCTGCAGCGTCGAATGCAAACTGGAGAATTTTCATTCCGGGCAGCCGAAAATCATCGCGGAGGCGCTCCACCGGCGGCGTAATAATACCGAGATCTTCTGCAATAATCGGCAAGCCTTTAGCATAGTCGCTATTCTTTTTGAGCAATGCGCGCTGGACTGCCTCAAAAAAATGATGATCGGGACCGGGTAACCACTCGCCTTTTTCCGCAGTAGGAGCGCCGAAAGGAATTGCCCAATACGCTTCAAATCCACGGAAGTGATCGATGCGGATATAATCGACAAGTTCAAGGGTAGCTTCGATGCGGTCAATCCACCAGCGGTATTTATCAGCTTTCATCGCTTCCCAATTATAAAGTGGATTTCCCCACAGCTGCCCTGTTGCGCTAAAGTAGTCGGGAGGTACCCCTGCAACTACCGTCGGTCTACCGTTTTCATCCAGTTGAAACAGATGCTGGTTTGCCCATACATCCGCAGAATCCGGGGCAGCGAAGATCGGGATATCTCCAATAATCGTTATATCTTTTTCATTCGCGTATTTTCGAAGCTGCATCCACTGTTCAAAGAAGAAAAACTGGATCGCCTTATACTGGTCAATCTCGTGTCGATATTCTTGCGCCCAGCGTTTTAATGTTTCAGGATCGCGGCAGGCAAGAGCCTTCGGCCAATAGTTGTTCCATAGTTTCCCAAATAGTCCTTCCTGTACTGCCTTTGCATCGTATACTTCTTTAATCGACATGAAGAGAGCATAATCACCAAGGTGCTTATTCCCCTTTTGAAAACGCTGGAAAGCTTCTTTTAATGCGATACCGATAGTGCTATTGTCTTTAAGCCGACTAAGAAACGTCGATGCGGCTTTTTTTAAGAGCGGCATTTTCCAATAGATCACCGAACCGAAATCTACAGGACCCTCTGTGGAAAGGTAGTCTGGTAGTTTGATATCTTCGGCTGTTAAATATCCCTGTTCGGAAAGTGTTTCCAAGTCGATCAACAGCGGATTACCGGCAAAACTCGAAAATGCCGCATAGGGAGAATCCCCGTAACCGGTCGGGCCAAGCGGTAGCACCTGCCATAACCGTATGTGCGCGGTATAAAGCCAATCGATAAAATGATATGCCGATTTTCCCAGAGTGCCTATTCCCTCGTTACCGTGGAGGGATGTTGGATGCAGCAGAATTCCTGCCGAGCGGGTGAATGGTTGTGAAAGCATAGTCTCTCCTGTTAATATATCAAAGTTAGAAAGGGGAATCTTTCAAAAATTTCAGTTTTTCACAATAGCTATAAAAAGGACTATTAATAATTTTTGTTAATAGTCGCCGGGCTGCAGCGTTACGGAAAATAATTCTTTGTCGTTTTTATCCGTGTAGATATAAATCAGGGTAGTACCGTCTTTTCTTATTTGATACAACATCTGATTTGTTTTCAGTTTTTCTTTTAGCATACTTTCAGCTGCTTTCTGTATCATTGCCCATATTTGCTCATTCATATCTTCATAAACACCGCCGGAAAAGAGATATGTGTATACAAGCGCATGTTGTTCCTCTTTGTATTCGAGCTTTGTTAGAGTGGTCGCTTCATCAACTTCCACAGGACATTGCTTCGTTACCCTTTCTGCCATGGCACGATATAAACCGGCTTTTGAATTTGCGTTTTCGGTAGAGGTATGCGTATCCTCTTTTACCTTAGCAGCGGTCGGCGCCGTTTTGCAAGATAACAGAAAGATTAAACTCACGGTCAGTACGGATAAGAACATGAGCTGTTTTGTATCTTTTAACGATTTCGTTGATAACCCTCCCTAATATACCTATACAATAAATACAAGGAAGTATACCACTCTTTACGATTTATGAAAAGATAATGTGCGAAGCATCGTTCGTATGGTCGGAAAAGACAATATAATATTTTTACAGCCAACGATATACGGTGTAAATCAACAACCCCGACGCGAGCGTCGGGGTATTAAACCCTCCGCGCGAATAAAAAAGCCCTCCGCAGCATTATCATGCAGAGGGCTTTTCATTGAGCTTTTACCGCTTTGCTCAATCGTTATTTCGATTGAACAAACGAGTGGCGGATAAGCTGCAAGAAGCGAGAAAGCCGTTGGGTTCTTGAGCTTCGTCATCAGCTTAATTCGCTGACCGTTAGGTTGTTTTTATGGCAATCTGCCGGCGGGGAGCAATCTCCTTGCGCGGTATGGTGACGATTAAGACGCCGTTTTTAAAGGCGGCTTCAACCTTGTCTTGATCGATATCCTCGGGCAGGGTAAACCGTCTGACAAAGCGGCGCTGCGTGCGTTCGCGGATAAGGAATTGTTCACCGTTGGGCGTTTCTTCTTTCTCCTTTGTTTCTTCGTGGTTGGAAGCAACCGTCAAAACACGTTCTTTTAAGTGAATGGTAACATCTTTTTCCGTATAACCGGGAAGATCGATGTCCATAATATAGGCGCCGCTTGTTTCGCGCACATCAACAGTCGGATAATTTGCATTCGCCAAAGGGCTGAAAACTCCGCAATGAGGGTTATCGTGGTTCAACGAGTCAAGCACTGACTCCGCAAATAAGGGGTTAAAAATACTTAATGAGTTCATAGTTTTCCTCCAAAAGGCTTATAATATGAGGGCTTTTAGAAAGTCCTTGAAGTTTTCAACTTCATTTACTATAAAGCAATCGGTGTGCCAAGTTTAAAAACAGAAAAATCTGACATATACGGCTGTTTTTGCTCAATAATTCAGCATTATCGCACGATTATCGGTTAAAACAGGTATAAATAAGCCAAGTTGTAAGCCTTTTCGGCATTAGACGCGTAGTGTGATGAGTGTTTGTGCTCTTTTTTCGGCTGTAATGTGTCATTTTTACGTCGTATTGGGTCAATATTTCTGATATAAATAGCATATTGTATCATTATGACACAATATAAGATTTTACTCTCAACGAATTTTTCGATATGCGCCATTATTCATGAATAGTACACACACCGATGTGATTATGCTAAAGATTTTTATTTTTTCTATTTAAAAATAGCAAAAATCGGTTATACTATCTCTTATTTGTTTGTTGACAGATAAAAACGATATGGTTATGGTAATAGTTTCTATAGCTCACGCTATTGAAATATCATCATAGTCCCATAGACGCATCCGGAGGCGGGCATGAATGTAACCGATTATCTGAGCGAAACCGAGTGGAAAAAGCTGGTGCAATTTTCCGAAAAACTCGAAACGCCCTGTGTTGTTATCAATTTGGAGAAGATTAAAAAAAATTATCTTGAATTAAAAAAGCTCTTTTCCAATGCAGATATTTACTATGCTGTAAAGGCAAATCCGCACGAAGCAATCCTCAAACTGTTGATTGACTTGGGGGCAAACTTTGATATTGCCTCGCGGTATGAGCTTGATAAGATTCTTGCATTGGGGTGTGAGCCTAATCGCCTCAGCTATGGGAATACGATTAAAAAAGCAAAGGATATTGCCTATTTTTATGAAAAAGGAGTCAGGCTCTTCGTAACCGACAGTAAAGACGATTTAAAAAATATTGCAAAATATGCTCCTAAGTCTTACGTTTATGTCCGCATCTTGGTTGAAAGTACCAATAGCGCCGACTGGCCGCTTTCCCGTAAGTTCGGCTGCCATCCTGATATGGCGTATGATCTGTGTATTTTAGCAAAAGAACTCGGGCTTATTCCGTACGGGATTTCATTCCATGTTGGCAGCCAACAGCGGGATATTGGACAATGGGACGATGCTATCGCAAAAACTAAGTATCTGATGAGTTCTCTTGAAGAAGAAGAAGATATTGAGCTCAAGATGATCAATATGGGCGGCGGTTTTCCTGCCCCGTATGCGGTGCCGACCAATGAACTTTCGGAATATGCAAGCGAAATTAACCGCTATCTTGACGACGATTTCGGCGATGAACGACCGCGTATTATCCTTGAACCGGGTCGCTCCATGGTGGGCAATGCCGGCGTTCTTGTTACCGAGGTTATTACCGTTTCGCGAAAAAATAATACAGCGTTGCAGCGTTGGGTTTATATTGACGCAGGAGTTTTTAACGGATTGGTGGAAACGCTGAACGAAAATATTAAGTATCCTATTGTAACTTCAAAAGATTCAAACACGGGTAAGCGCGGTGAAGTTATTCTTGCAGGTCCTACTTGTGATAGTATGGATATTATGTACGAAAAGCATAAATACCAATTTCCCATCAGTCTAAAACCGGGGGATCGAGTGTATTTTCTCAGCGCCGGCGCTTATACCGCTAGTTATGCATCGGTAGAATTTAACGGCTTTCCTCCGCTCAAGACCTATATTATGAAAAATGAAAAGAAAGGCGACTGAACCGTTCCGATGAGCGATATGATGTAATTAGAAGTTTTGAGCAGTTTTTATCAATATAAAGAACGGCACAAAGATACTTTCTCTGTGCCGTTGATTACCGTTATGTACGGTTATTTCGCGAACCGCTCGCCGAACTCCTTGCACTTTTTCTGTGCCTCTTCATCAGGATCGTCATACGCGATAAGCCCTTCTTCAAAAACATCGGCTCCGTCTCTCTTCGCACGGTCTACCCATGTCTGCATCCATTCGCCACTTGCCCATTCGTAAGAACCGAACAACGCGATTTTGCGTCCTGCAAGTTTGCTTTCGATCGAAGCAAAAAAGGGTTCAAATTCGTCTGGTTCAAGCTCTTCAGACCCCATTGCAGGGCAGCCGAAAGCAATCTTATCATAACTATCCAATTTATCCGCACTGAATTTCGAAACAGGGAATAACTCAACCTGCGCGCCGCCTGCTTTCAGTCCGTCCATAATACAATGAGCCATTTTTTCCGTATGACCGGTTCCGCTCCAAAATACTATTGCAACTTTTGCCATAGAAAACTCCTTATAAAGTTTGATGAGAATAATAGAGGCATTATTCTGTTGTTAGGCGACACACACAATCTCACGGATTGTCATGCCGCTTTTTATCTGTAAAGCAAAACGCTCTTTACATTCCGTGTAGAGATGGAACACTTGTAATGCCTGTTTTGGATTGCTGTATACTTTCCAATACCCGCACAGCAGGCACCCCCGACCGCCTGTTTTTACATATTGCAATACATCGTCGGGAGGGTAGCCTAAAAAAAGCCCTATTTCGTGTGGAAAGTTTTGCCCGCATTGACTATTCCGTGTTCCCATTAGAATAGCCATTCGTTCTTTGAGCCGCATAATGATTGCCTCAATCCCGTTTTCAGGATGATAACCAAAAGAATGCAATGCTGCGGCTGCGTCCGGTTGACAGCAAAAATAGGCAAGCAAATTCTTCCTGTATATCAACACTTGCGCACGATCTTTACCTACGCAAAGAGGCGTAAAGTACACTCCTTGTTCATTCAGCATTGCATTATAGGTGTCGCACCATTGAATATTGGCGCTTGGAAACGATACGAGATTCGCCGGTTTAATGCCTGCTAAGCAGGGCGCTGCATGACGAGCAAGCGCTGCCTCAAGGTAAGCGTACGGTAACATATTGCTATTATGAGCATAGAATGTAAAAAATGTCAACCGTGAATAACTAAAATGTTTGGACAGCTGCCTCAAAATTTTTTGAATTGCCTTAAACACTTGAAACTTTATGTAGTATAATTAGTTTTTATTTTATAATATTCTTATGTTGCATAGAATTTGCATATAGTAAACCTGTTCGGAAACTGACCTTTCTGAACAGGTTACCTTGAAATGCGATGCGTGAACTCGTCGCCCTATTCGAAAACGGAAATTTCGGAATAGGTCTAGTATAAAGAGCATGAGCATACATAAAGAGCCACCGAGGATTGTATTAAAAACAGTTTTTTTATCTTGGTAAAGATAAAAGTAGGAGCAATATAGTGAAAGAAAAAGTAGCTCACTATCGCGCATTGATTGAAAGTGAAACCGATATTATTGCAGTGATGGCAAATACAAGCGCGTTTATTATGGAAAATCTTTCCGGTTTAAACTGGGTTGGGTTTTATCGCGCTAGCGGTGATGATGAATTGATTCTCGGTCCATTCCAAGGACGGCCGGCGTGCTACCGCATTAGTTACGGGAAAGGCGTTTGCGGACACTGTGCGGTCAATCGTAACAGCATCATTGTACCCGATGTGCATGCTTTTTCAGGTCATATCGCTTGTGATGCTGCCAGTAAAAGTGAACTGGTTGTACCGATTATGCACAATGGTGTATTATTCGGGGTTATCGATCTCGACGCTCCTGAATATAATCGGTTTACCGATACTGATAGGCTCTTTATTGAAGCGATTGCCGAGATATTTTCTCAAAAGCTATAAAAACGCTATAGGCTATAAGGAGTTATTCGCCACTATGAAAAAGATTATGTGTGCAGTAGCGTGGTTGTGTGCTGCTTTTGTCCTTTTTGCTCAAACAACTGATGAATCGATTACCGATTCGGTGTATCAAAAACTTTTACAATACCGCGTTGCACACGACAGTAATTACCGACAGCTGCAAATGCAGGCAGATATTGCAGCCAATAAAGCTGAAAAAGCAAAAACCGAATCGTTAGTGACGATGGAAGTCGGCAGTGGCAATACAGAGTTTATCCTTAATACTGATGCGAACAAACGAGGTATTACAACTGAACCGTATGCTGCTCTTGCATTACCTTCCTATAATAACACAGGGATAAAACTGAGCGTACCATACAGCAAAAAAGGGCAAAATCAGATAACCGGCGTCGATGTTGCTGTATCTACTGATATTTATTCCAAAAATGCAGAAGCGCAAAAATATACACGCAACCTTGCGCAATCCGCCGCAGACCAAGCACGGCAGGCAAAAGAAGAAGGGTTTGCCCTTGCCGAAAAGCAGTTTCTTCAAGATATTCAGCAGCTGTTGGACGATTATGCGGCGCTACTCGATAAGGAACTAAACGAAGTAAAAGCGGAGATACAATATAGTCAAACAAAGGCGCAAGGGTATGCAGACAGTTCCACCAAAATGCGTACTGCGAATTTGGAGCTGTTGGGGGCAAAACGGGAACATCAAAATGCGCGTTTTAACTTTTCGGTATCGTACCGTGTGTTTATGGAAAGTTGCGGTCTTACCGCCGATGAGTCCCCTCAAGCTTTTTTAACAGCGCTGTGGAATTCCATCCCCGTACAACAGGCAGCCGATATCGAACACTATACACAATCAACGTATAAACCTTTGGCTGCAGCGGAGCGGCAACATACGCAAAATAAGGTAAAACGGGATATTGAATTGTCTCCGTTTTCCATCGCGGCGGATGCAGGCTACAAACTACGTAATACGAAAATCGGTAGCGGTTCCGCAACAAATGAGCACTCCGTATTAGGCGGTCTGAGTATGCAGTTTCCGGGCGGGAAAGCATATACCGGTGTCGAAGTTCCGCTTGCCGATCCTAAAAATACGGCGCTTAGACTTTTATTCAGTTGGAATCCTTTTTCAATTCAGTCCCGAAAGCTCGATAAAAAAAATGCCGAGCTTGATGATGCGATTGAACGGCTTAAAATTGAGGATGCGAAAGAACAGTATCAAAAACAGCTTAATGCCAATAAAATTACGCATGAGCAGATGATGTGGCAGCAAGCGGCAACGGTGGATGAATTGAGTATCTATAAGCAAAATGCTGAGGATCACGGACAATGGTACCGCAGCGGCATCATCAGTAAGGTTGAAAGCCTACAGGCAGAACTAGAATATAAAAAAGCGGAAGTCCGCTCTGCAAAAGCAAAAACTGCCGTTATGATTTTTAATATCGATACGGCGCTGCTGTTTGAGAGGCAGTAAAGAAACGAGTAGCTATTTTGGAGGACATGATGAGTTTGAATAAACAGCCGCCGACGGCTCGGCAACGAAAATCTCGAAAAAAGAGAACGATTATTATTGTATGCATAGCGGCGCTTGTAGGCGGCTGGTATGTTTTTATGAAGCCGAGAAACACCACAACGAGTGCTTTACCTCCCCTTACGGTAAAAAAGGAGATAGAACACAATCAGATTGAAGTGTCCGGTTATATCGAAGCTGCGCAAACACAGGTGTTGGAAGCTCCCGGGCAGGGTTTTATCGAACAGGTATTAGTAAAAGAGGGCGATAAAGTCAAAAAAGGAACGTTGCTTTTTGCACTTGATACCGACAAACAAAGCTATGAGGTAGCTCGACAGTCATTTGCAATAAAACAAGAGCAAATAAACGGCTCTTCGCAGAAATTGCGCTTAATGGAACAGGAGCAGCAGCTTTTGGAAAAGCAGCTTGCCGACCGTAAGGTGTATGCAAAATTTGATGGCATTGTCGCCGCTTTGACGATTTCGCAAGGGCAATACGCCGAAGCAAAGGATAACTTCGGCACACTGATTGACCGCAGTTTTCTGAAAGCTACGGTAGAAATTGCCGAAAGCGATGCTTCTCGGCTTGCTGTGGGGCAACAGGTTGATATGTCATTCCCTGCCGAACCGGAGATTAGGGTGCAGGCAAAGGTTATCTCGTATCCGGCGATAGCGCGGTTGACGAGTCTTGGGCGAACGGTTGTCGATACGCTGATTCGGCTTGATAATCCGCCGGAAAAGATTTTGCCCGGCTATTCTTTTAACGGAACCATCGTAACCGGCGCCGATTCAGAAGCGCTCATTGTCGAACAGGATGCCATCCGTTATGTGGAAGGTAAGCCTTTTGTCGATAAAGTTGTCGGTACTACCACAGAGGAAATCGCGGTAACCGTTGAACCCTATACGAAGGGGTTTGTTAAAATTATATCCGGTGTACAAGAAAACGATGTGCTGAAAAATCAAGCAAAACCGAACAACGGAAGAGATTTCTAGGAGAAGCGTAGTGAAAACAGGGATGATTGTCTCCCTTGATTCGGTGGTGAAAACCTTTTTTATGGGAGAAAACGAAGTGCATGCATTACGCGGCGTTTCGTTCGATATACCGGAAGGGAGTTTTGTTTCGCTTATGGGACCGTCCGGTTCGGGGAAGACGACGTGTATGAATATGATTGGTTGTCTCGACCGCCCGACGGCAGGCGCCATCTATGTTGACGGAGAAAATACTGCCGAAATGAACGAAAAAGATTTAGCGTTTTTGCGGAATAGAACAATCGGTTTTGTCTTTCAGCAGTATTTTCTCTTGCCTACGCTGACCATCCTCGAAAACGTGATGCTGCCGCTTCGATATCAGGGACTGCCTGCCTCCGAACGGAAAAAACTTGCTATCGAAGAGCTGGAAAAAGTCGGATTAAGCAACCGCCTTAAACACCGTCCGAGCGAGCTGTCGGGCGGTCAAAAGCAGCGTGTCGCCATTGCGCGCGCCCTCGTTACTCGTCCTAAGCTCATCCTTGCCGATGAACCGACTGGTGCGCTTGATTCCGAAACAGGACAGTCCGTGCTCGATCTTTTTTTTGATATTAACCGACAGGGTACCGCGGTTATCATCGTTACTCACGATCCGGACATTGGAGCAATGGCTCCGCGCTCCATTCATCTTAAAGACGGAAAAATCATCTCCGACACGGCGGGATTAAACCCTCCGCACGAATAAATGAATAAGCGATCTATAATGTAAAAAATCTATTTATTTTTATGTTGACTTTATTAATGTGCGCACTTACACTGTGCTTATAGAGGAGTATTTATGAAAAATATAACGCTAGCAATTGATGAAACTGTTTTACAGGCTGGTCGGGAATATGCAAAGAGACATAACAGCTCCTTTAATTTTCTTGTAAGAAAACTTGTTGAGTAGACGGTTATTCCCCACAAAGATAACTGGCTTCATGATACTTTTTCGCTTATGGATACATTCGAGGCAAACATATCGCGGAGCAATGGTCATAAATCTGTTTAAGGAAGATACTTTCTAACTTCCTACTTCAACCTGACATTGCTATGCTTTTACCCGCTTCTTGTAACGCCATTTTTTCTGTGGAAAAGGATTTAACCTCAGATATTGATAGTACGAATTTTTTAGGAGAACCTATGAGATTATATATACAACATATACGAGGCGGCTTCCATGTTTGAAGACATCCTTTCAGCCTTGCAGAACTTTCGCCACAATAAAATGCGTACACTCCTTTCGCTGTTGGGGATAATGATCGGCGTATGCTCGGTCGTTATTACAATGAATCTCAGCAGTTCGCTTGAGGCAAGCGTTGCCCTGATATTTAAGGATTTAAGCAGTTCGATTATGACCGTTATGCCTCAGTCACGGCGAAGCCGCCCGCTTACGATGAATCAACAGTATGCAGATGTACTGGAAAGCCAGATACCGGAAATAAAGCAGATTTTTTTTATGGATGGTGTCAATGCTACGGTCATGCGCGGGCGGTTGAGCGCCGGTACAAAAAATTGCTTGGGGGTTGATTACGGTTATTTTGAAGCAAACAAGTGGGAACTTGAATATGGAGAGCCGTTGAGCATTTCAGATTTTATCAGTGGCGCTCGAAAGGTACTTATCGGAGAAGAGATTGCAAAAGGGCTCTTCCCGGAGGGTAATGCCGCCGGAAAAACGCTTTCGCTGGCAGTTGCAAATGGGAATGCAGCCCCCTTGCTTTTTACCTGCACGGTAAGCGGTGTGCTAAAGACAAAAAGTTCGGCTTTTGGGCAAATAGAGCAGTATATCATTTTACCGCGCGCTTTTTTGGTACGCCAGCTTGGGCATAAGAATGAAGGCATTCAGATTGCAGTGGAAGTGTACGAAACGGTAACGGATTATACCGCGGTAGAAACAGCGATTGAAGAAGTTTCTGCAGCATTTGCAAACAATAAAAATGCTGTTCGGGTGTTTTCGGCAGCGTCTATACAACAACAAATACAAAGTAACCTTGCGATGATTTCTGTCGTATTTTCCGGCATTGCCGCCCTTTCACTGTTAATTGGCGGCGTCGGCATTATGAATATTATGTTGGTTACCGTAGCGGAACGTCGGCAGGAAATCGGTATCCGTAAAGCGATCGGCGCCACGACGGGCGCAATACTTTCGCAGTTTTTAACAGAGTCGGCGGCAATCAGTGTTGTCGGCGGCGCGGTCGGGCTTGCCGCGGGGGTGTTAATCAGCCTTGTAACAATTACGCCGGTGTTGCAGTTGTTTGCCCGCGGAGGATCCGTTATACTGAAATTTAATATGCAGGGAGCGTTTATTGCATTTCTGATTTCGGTTACCGCCGGCATTTTTTTCGGTTTTTATCCTGCATGGCAAGCCGGTAAGCTTGACCCCGTCAAGGCGCTGGAGGAAACATAAACACTGCATCCTGCGGGGTAGAGCTTAACACTTTAAGCTTGTTATAAAAAATTGACAAAAAGTATTACATATTGTATGGTAAAAATATAGAAAACGGAAGAGCAATACAGCGTCTTTTTGAATGGGATTATGAAAAAGAACAACGTAATATAAAAATACACAAAATTTCATTTGAGACCGCAAAGCTCGTTTTCAATGATGACAAGCGTATCGAATTTTTTGATGTAAACCACAGCGATACGGAAGATCGCCTTATTACAATAGGAAAAGTAGATAAGGTGCTATTTGTTGTTTACACTGAGCGAGGAGATAAGACACGGATTATATCCGCAAGACCTGCCAATAAGGCGGAAAGGAGACTTTATGGCAATAGTTACATCGGTTCTTTATGGTAATGAAAAACCAACCAAAGAACAAATTGAAGAGATTAGACAAGCTGCAAAAATGCCAATTGTATATGATGAAGATTGCCCTCCTCTAACAAAAGATCAACTAAAGGAATTTGCACGTATAGCACAAGAACAGCGCAAACTCCGAAAAAAACAGGTCGTAGCAATCCGACTTTCTCCTGAAACAGCCGTGAAAGTCAAAGCACTTGGCAAAGGGTACAGCTCTGTTTTGAGTCGTATTATAGACGAAGCATTCCGAAACCCCGAATTTTTGCATAAATGTTTATAATGTAAGCTCGACCCCGTCAAGGCGCTGGAGGAATAAGTGTACGTATAATCTACGATGTTTGCCGAACGGCAAACTCGGAATTAAATTAAGCACACTATTTGTGTGGCTTAATTTAATATTCCTTTTGTGCAAAATTTTGAATAAAATTTTGCATAATTTTTTGGAAAAGAGGAGTAAACGTATCAGGTCGAGTAGATATAAATCGCGGAAAAATTGAGACTGTGAGACCATTTGAACCGCGAAGAGGTTCAACTCTGGTCGAATAGTATCAATTTTTCCGCGGGGATATAAAAAATCAGACTGATGCGTTTACCCTGAGGATCAGCTATGTTAGAAGATTTTATCAATGCGTTTGGGAATTTCCGCTCTAAAAAATTAAGGACAGTATTGTCTCTTGTAGGTATTGCAATCGGGGTAACTGTTGTTACGATTATCAGCAATATCGGCAGCTCTATGCAGGCAAGTATGGCAAAGATGTTCAATCTTGATACGATGAATCTTATCGAAATTGCGCCGCAGTGGGATTTCCAAACGAGGAAAGCCAATATTACCTTTACCGAAAAATACCGCACCGAACTGGAAAAGGCGGTACCGCTGATAAAAAATGTTTTTTACACCGGTACGTTTAATGCAACCCTATCCCGTAACAACCTGACGTTTGAAAATAAACAAGTCAACGGCATTGAGCACGGCTGGCTCGAAGCGAATAATTATACATTAGTATACGGTGCGGGATTTACGCTTGATGATTTTGCGAACCGTCGCCACAAGATTGTTCTTGGCGAAGATGAAGTGAACGCGCTTTTCCCGGAAGGCAATGCGATTGGCAAAACGGTTACCGTTACGGTTTCCTACCGTCGCGGACGAGAATGGAACTTTATTCCGTTTTCGTTTGATGTATGCGGAGTGGTAAAATCGAACAATAATTTCAGTAATACGGAAGCTTATTTTATCCCACGCTCATTTGTTGTTGAGGATATGGGAATCGGGAAAAATGAGTCTGATGCCGCGACGGTGCAAATTTACGATGCGGCATATATTGATACAGCAACCGAGCAGATAAAAGCATTTTCAGACTCGTATGCAAAAGCGGAAAATACGCTGAGGACGTTTTCCTCAAAAGAATTATTGACCGACATTTCTTCGCAGATTACGCTGGTAAGCGCCATACTGACGGTCATTGCGGTTATGTCGCTTTTGGTCGGCGGCATCAATATTATGAATATTATGCTGGTTACCGTAACGGAGCGAAAAAAGGAAATCGGTATCCGCAAGGCTCTCGGTGCAAGCGAAACGGTAATACGCAATCAGTTTTTAGTTGAGTCCGCTACGTTGAGTTTGACGGGCGGCATAGTCGGTATGCTGCTGGGCGGAGGCTTGAGTATGCTTTTGGTACAAACCGTTTTTCAGTCAAGCGATTTTGAGATGGTTTTTAGCCCAAATATTACCGGATCGGTTATCGCCTTTGTTGTGTCCATAACTATCGGTATTTTCTTCGGTCTCCGCCCAGCGGTAAAAGCTGCGCGGTTGGATCCAGTCGCTGCCTTAGCGGATTGATCTGAGTACATTGCGATTGCCGGATTGACTGGTGTATAGCAGGCTGCAGCGCGATCAGCTTATGCGATACTCGGATACCTCGATATGGGGATGAACACAGTGATGCATGGATGGGCCCTATGATGCAGAGATGAGCGCTGTTTTTCCGCTTCAGTTACGGCAGCGGAAGCGGGGCGCTTAAAAAGCCGATTGAGCGGTCGGTATTTTCTCCAAAGCACTGAATATACCGCGCATCACGAGGTCTGTTTTTAAGCGTTTCAAGCGAGGCTGTTTGCTGGTCTGTATCGTCCGTTTGCAGTTGATGCACGGTGAGTGGTTGTAAGTCCGCACTCAGCATAATCAATGAAAAATACGAACACGCGCCGCTATCGGTAATGTGCAGCGTCCATTGCTCATTCTCTATGGTAAAGTCAAACGGTAAGGCGGTAATTATCTGCGGCGCTTGCAGAGAAAAGGTAGTTTCAGTTTTATTCCCGCCTAAGTCCGAAGCGGTAAGCGTATAGTACCCAGCGGGGAAAAAACGGCGGGGATATTTAAACTTGTTGGAGCCAACCCATTGCGTATCTTTCGCGCGCCCAGCTTCCTGTAAAAAAACGGTATCTTCCCGATGGAGAGACCATTCAAGGCCGGTCGCATCTTCGCGCAGCGTTAATTCTTTATAGTCGTTCCGACCATCGCTGTCTTGGATCAGCATAAAAGCGGCAAGCCGCTCCGTCAGCCCGCCGTATTGATTATAACTGTATATCCGCTGCCTTTTTGCAAGCGCCACCGACGGAGCGCTGAACGAACACGAGGCAACCCATAAAACGGCTGATAATAAACAGATAAAAGGCAGTCGCTTTATCAACTTAGAACCTAAAGGAGAGGTTAACAACCGTCAAATCTGAAGCGGATTTGCTGGCGCTTGATTCAAAGTGAACATTCCTGCTTTCGCATTGTTCGATAAGATACGAAATATAATACATTCCAAGGCTGCATATATCCGAGCCTTCCGGCAGTGCACGGTAAAAATCGATAAGTGAATTTTTGTTAATATCCGCTTTTTTCATATCGTTGATGCTTGCCTTTATCGCTTCTGAAGAATCTGCTTTGTTGTACACTGCAATTTGCATCTTCCCCTGTGTGCCTATCGAAGTAGTACTTCCCCCACCGAGCTTCCACGAAACAAAGACCTTTTCTTCCTTCCGTTTCAATTCGGCAATCAGTAACTGGCGGACTTTTGGATCAAAAAGCGCATCTTGAGGATCCTGTATATTCGGAAATAATTGCTTTGCCTGATTCCGCATATTGATATTTTCTGCGCTTAAAATCAATTCCATCAGCACAAACGATATAAATTCTGCTATTTTAGTTTTATCGATATACTCAGTAAGACTGGTACGTATTGTCCGTATGATAAGGTCAAAATTAGGAGAGGACTGAAATTTAGTAACAATGAACCAGATAAAGGGTCGCAGATTATTGAGGAATTTTTCGCTTAAGAATAGTTTGATATTTTTATCTGCGGGGGATAAATCTTCTTTACTAATAAAAGCGGACAACGGTGCGAGAATTTCTTTCTTTGTTTTGTAAATGAGGTCTTCATTTTTCTTTAAAATATCTGCTAAATATTTCTGATTAATGTGTGTTTTCTCATCGATAATATTGGCAGGATTGAGTCTGTTCCATTTTTTTATTACGGGGGAAGCTAAAATTTGCTCAAATATGAACATATCATAGTGCCGATATAACAGTGAGAAAACGATCAATTTTGATAAGTCCATAATTTCTTGACGTGAAGAACTTAACTCCGACTGCGAAATTTCAATCTTTGAAATATAGTTTGCGAGGATAAGGCGTTGAATGTTTTCGGGTACAAAAGAAGTTAACGATATTCCGTATTCTTCAAGATCGTCCGCCAAAGT
>CAUVHB010000002.1:0-16252 GCA_963551335.1 uncultured Treponema sp. | reverse complement strand
TGCAGCGCCGGCATGATCCGTTAAAATCAACCGGCGCGCTTGAGACATCTTGAAACTTCAGGTTCCAAGAGCGGTCTCATTATTTTACTTTCTTAAGACCGACATACGGATTAATATTCTGCGGATTGGTATACCAACCTTCCCACTTTGTCGTGTCGATGAGGTTCTGGCTGACATACGAATACATCGGCATTATCCCCTGATCTTCGGCTAAGAATACGGATTCCGCCTCGTGCAACACTTGGAACCGTTCAGATCCGCCTTTCATGGTAGCAGCCTTGCGAATCAGTTCATCAAATTTAGGATTGCTGTATTCACCGTCGTTATTGCTACTACCGGTTATAAACAGTTCCAAGAAAGTATTTGGATCCTGATAGTCGCCAACCCAGCCGGCACGAGAAATATCAAAGTCATGCTGATTACGCATATCGAGGAATGTTTTCCATTCGTAATTCTGAATTTTGATGTCGATACCGAGGTTCCGCTTCCACGACGCCTGCACATATTCGGCGATAAGTTTATGCCCTTCAAGCGTATTGTAGATAACTGTTAAAACAGGGAAGCCCTTTCCATCAGGGAAACCTGCTTCTGCAAGTAGTACCTTAGCTTGTTCGGGATCATATCCAGCGCCTTCTCCAGGCGCATAGCCTGCCATCGGGGGAACGATAGAACGGGTTGCAAGCTGACCGCCTTTTGTTACTTTTTCTACCAATTCTTCACGGTCAAGCGCCATTGTTAATGCCTTGCGCACACGAGCATCCTGCAACGGACCACGTTTTACGTTAAAGATATAGTAATAGGTAGAAAGCTGCGGCGCAACTTGATAGTCAGATCGCTGCTTTACTTCGTCAATACGGGGAACAGGAATACCCGCATCCCAGTCTATCTCTCCCGCCTTGTACTTTTCGTAAGCTGTATTACTGTCTTCTATCGGCAAGAAAGTAATGCGTGAAAGATGAACATTTTCTTTATTCCAATACTTTTCGTTTGGCACGACGGTAACTTTTTCCTGCGGTACCCATGATTCAAGCACAAAAGGCCCGTTTCCGACAAAGTTACCAGGCTTAATCCAGTCGGCGCCGAATTTTTCAATTGCATGGAGCGGTACGGCATTAAATGCATAGTGCGCAATAACATCGGTCGCATAAGGCGCAGGACCGGTCAGCTGTACTTCAAAGGTCTTATCATCCACAGCCTTAATTGCAACGGCAGAGGCATCAGCCTTACCCTTGTTAAAATCTTCTGCGCCTTTCACAACCATATTGATCATAAAGGCATATTGAGAAGCGGTTTCCGGGGCAAGCGTACGCAGCCATGAATCAACAAAGGTTTGTGCGGTAATCGGCGTGCCGTCACTCCACTGTGCATTCCGCAGATGGAAAGTATAGGTCATACCATCTTCGCTGATATCCCATGATTCCGCAACACCCGGTATCGGATTACCAGTTTTAGGATCATACGTAACCAACCCTTCAAACAACGCCAGATTGATGCGATGTTCGGGGACGCCCTGAATTTTCGCAGGATCCAAACTCTGCGGTTCAGCGCCGTTACCGATGATAAACTCAGCATCGGCGTTATTAGCGGTGGAAGTTTTGTCACTTCCACCACCGCAGCTTGCCAAAATCAGCGCTGCGCTCATTAAAGCAACTAATAAGCATATCATTTTACGCTTCATACTCTACTTCTCCTTTCAACTATAGTGAGTGGTATCTTTAATTATACACAATCTTTCTAATATCGCAAGTATATTTATACAATAAAATGGGATAAAACCGTATATTATTGTATTTTTACACGGAATGCGAAGCATCAAGCAGAAAGTATTCAATCGCTAAAAAAATATCTTTACGTGCGGGCTATTTTCAGCATCGCTACGCTTAACACTGTAAAAATAAAGAGGGGAAGAAATGCCCCCGCAAGCGGAGAGATATATTCCCACTTTGCAAAAATCATCGTCATCATCTCAGTAACATAATAGAGCACTGCAAGCGCTAAACTGACAAGTAAACTCATCAGCAATATATTTTTTTTAAAGCGACCGCCGATAGAAACAGAAAAAAATAACACGATGAACGTCGTAAACGGAAATGAAAAGCGGCGGTAATATTGAGAAAGGTACTCATGGTAGGGTAAAGCCATTTTTTTTAAATTATCGATAAAAACTTTTGCCTGTGCAATGGTCATCTCATCGATAGATGTAACATTCCGCTGAAATGTTTCGGGAGGTTCGGAGAAAATCTTTTCATCTATTGTATCTTGATAGAGAACAATATCTTCGGCAGTAAAAGTATAGATTGATTTATCCGTTACTTCCCAATGATCGGTTTGCCAATACGCCGAGCTGCCTTTTATAACGGTAGAAATATCTCCTGATTCTGAACGTACGACAATCAGCACGTTCAGCAACGCTTTCTGCTTATCATCATAATAATCGGCAAAATACACAATCTTGCCAGAGTCGGATAAAATGATCACGTCACTGCTATTCAAATTCTGCTGAGGTTCTAAGATGGAGTTTACCAGCGCAATTTTCTGCCGCTGAAAGTGAATTAAGATACGGTCTTCAAAATAGAACATCCCGATCGAGAGTAACAATCCGCATAATACGAGCGGCGCCACTAATACTGCAAGCGGCATACCGGAGGCAAAAATCGAAGTAAGTTCATTTTTTGCGTACATATTGCCCATTGTATACGAACTTGCAAACAGCACCGAAAGCGGCATTGCAAAGGAAATGCATTTAGGCAAATAGAAATACATTATCCGAAGCAGCGTTACAAAGCGCGCTTGATTTTGTAAATATTGAGCAAGATTGAGAAAGAGATCGCCGAGCTGCAATAACAAAATAAAAAACAAAATCGTTATCACAAAAACGGGGAAAAAAAGCTGTAGTAAATATCGTTGAAGGATTTTCATCTGAATAATCTTTTCCCCAGTAGAACTATGGAAACGACAAACACTACAAGATTTGGTACCCACATAGCGGCGGAACCGTTCCAGTCAAGTCGTAAACAGAGCGTCTGCCCTCCCATAAAGAGCGCCCAATATGCAACGGCAATCGAAAGCCCTAAACCGAAACCGATTCCCTGATTATGCACTTTGCCGACGCTGCTGATAGCAAAGGCAAGTAACACAAAAAAGAAAGCGCCAAAAGGAATAGAAAACTTTTTGTGAAATTCCATCCAATATAAATTGAGCATCCGCTTGTCTTCATTTTGCGCTTGTTTTTCCTTTATATCCTTATAAAGGTCTAATGAAGACATTTCCGACGGCCCGATTGTATTAAAATAAGAAGATTTAATGCTCTTTGCCAGTACATTATAGGTTACTGCTTCTCCGGTTACCGCATCGTACTTTTTTTTATCGGAAGAGTCTAACATAAGAAGATGGGGGTGGGTCATTTTAAGCGACATCACAATTGAAGGGTCATCGGATTTTTCAATCTCCGCGGTCTGTGTACCAAGTATACGGAATGCCTTATTCGCATTTTTATCAACAATTAAAAGATTGTGGATTTTTCCGTCTTGTACTAACCCCGTTACAACAACGGCATTACGATTACGTTTTATCGAATAAGAAGCAAGCTCCAACGCAGGGGTTGAGGTCGCAATATCCCAATAGACCCGCCTAAAATTGACGGCGCTTGCAGGAAGTAGCACATCGTTGGTAAAAAACGAAACAACCGAAACCAGCACACCGACCAACAGCACCGGCAGCATCAGAAACCGAGGAGATATGCCAAGGGCATTCATCGAAAGGAATTCCAAATCACTAACAAAGCGGCCAATACCCATCAAGATACCGATTAAGGCGGCGAAGGGAGCGGCATTTGCGATAACCGCAGGCAGCGAATACAGCATCAGCAATGCCACATCCTTAAACGGAGCTTGTTTTGAAAGGACATCCTCTGCCAATCGTCGGATATTATTGACAAAAAAGATAAAGAATAAGAATAAAAAACAGACAAAAAAATACAGCAGCATTTCTTTTACAATATATAAAAAAAGCAGCTTTTGTCTTATGCCCATCATTTTCTTCTGTTAGTCTCCGAAACGCAAAAAGCCTTGACCGCTTTGAATAGAGCGGCGACCTTTTTCTGTTTATAACGGCTCCGTTGTATCGATTTACGCAATACCGGTGGAACCGTATCCGTTACTGCCCCGTCCGGTTGGAGAAAGCGCATCGGTTTGTACAAAGCGTACCTGTACCGTTTGAGCAACCACCGCCTGCGCAATTCTGTCGCCGTTTTGTACGGTAAATGGTTCACTCCCGAGGTTTACCAACAGTACGCATAGCTCTCCGCGGTAATCGGAATCGACCGTACCGGGAGTATTGAGCACCGTAACGCCGTACTTGAGCGCAAGCCCCGACCGCGGGCGCACTTGCAGCTCATAACCTTCGGGCAATTCCACAAACAGCCCTGTCGGAATGAGCGTGCGCTCCATCGGCTTCAGCGTTATTGGTTCCGCCAGATATGCATGTAAATCCGCGCCCGCAGAACCAGACGTTTGATATTCAGGCAGCAAAGCGCCATCCCTTAGCACGGAAAAGACCCTTACTACCCCATCAGCAATACTCACAGCGTTTCCTCAATGAACGAGTTATCGTAAAAGCTTAACGGCTTTTTTCCTGTTCTTCGCAGGCGTCGATATACGAAAGATTTAAACGGCCGAGCTTATCGATCTCCAATAGCTTGACGGGTACTTTTTGCCCTTCCTTCAGTACATCAGTCACTTTTTCGATGCGACTGCGCGACAGCTTGGAAATATGGCAAAGCCCTTCCTTACCGGGTAAAATTTCGATAAAGGCGCCGAAATCCTTGATGCATTTAACAGTGCCCTCGTAAATTCTACCTACTTCGGGGTCTTCCACAATGCCGATAACCGCAGCCTTGGCGCCGATCGCCGATGAAGAATCTCGACCGTAGATGGTAACCGTACCGTCGTTTTCGGTATTGATTGTTACGTGGTACTGTTCGGACAGCGCCTTGATAATCTTTCCACCCGGCCCGATGAGCGCCCCGATCTTATCAACAGGAATCTTGAGCGTTTCAATCCGCGGCGCATACTTGGACACCTGCTTGGATGGTTTGGAAATCGTTTGATTCATAATGCCGAGGATATGGAGGCGACCTTTTTTTGCCTGTTCCAGCGCTTTTTTCATAATTTCAGCGGAGACGCCGGCGATTTTAATATCCATCTGGAAGCCGGTGATACCTTCTGCGGTACCGGCAACTTTAAAGTCCATATCGCCGAGGTGGTCTTCTTCGCCCAGAATATCAGACAGCACCGCAAAGCGGCTTCCATCGGTGATGAGCCCCATTGCGATACCCGCTACCGGTTTTTTCATCGGGACGCCGGCGTGCAGCAACGAAAGAGTTCCACCGCATACGGTCGCCATCGAAGAAGACCCGTTGGATTCCAGAATTTCGGAAACCACGCGGATAGTATACGGGAAAGCATCCCGCGACGGAATCATCGGCATAAGCGAGCGATGCGCAAGGTGTCCGTGTCCGATTTCGCGGCGTCCGGTTCCAAGCCGTCCGACTTCGCCGACCGAATAGGGCGGGAAATTATAATGCAGGATAAAATTCTCTCGCCGGTCGCCTTCGATATCATCATAGACTTGTTCGTCAAACACGGTTCCGAGCGTTACAACGGCAAGAGACTGCGTTTCACCGCGCGTAAACACCGCAGACCCGTGCGGTCGTGGCAGTACGCCGATCTCGCAAGTAATGGGGCGGATATCTTCCAAACCGCGCCCATCAACCCGCAAGCCTTTTTCCAGTATGTTTTCGCGCAAAATATGGTATTCCATATCATCGAACAGCGCGGCAAAGAGTTTTGCCTGTGTTTCGTCGGCGAGCTGCTCCGCATATTCTTCGGAAAGCGCCTTTCTGATCGCATCGCAGGCTTCGCGGCGCTCAACCTTGCCTTTTGTATATAAAGCTTTGGAAAGTTCAGGATAAGCCTTTGCGTAAATAGCATCTTTATTTGCGAGCGTTGCGTTCACCGGTGCAAGCGGCAGTTTTTCTTTTCCGCACGCTGCGCGGAGCTCATTTTGCAGCGCGCACATTGCTTTGATAAATTCATGCGCTTTTTCCAACGCCTTAAGCATAATCTCTTCCGAAACCTCGTGAGCGCCGCCTTCGACCATCGTAATTCCCTCAGCGGTACCCGCGACGACGATTTCCATATCAGCCTTTTCAATCTGGCTGAACGTCGGGTTTATCACAAACTCGCCGTCGAGGTATGCCACACGGGCGCCCGCAACCGGCCCGTTAAACGGAATATCGGAAATAACCACCGCGGCTGAACTTGCAATAACCGCTAAAATATCCGGCGGATTGATCATATCCGAAGAAATACAGGTCGGTACAATTTGAATTTCCCGTCCAAAGGCTTTTTCAAACAGCGGCCGCATCGGACGATCGATCAGCCGCGAAACTAAAATCTCTTTATCCTTAGGGCGACCTTCACGTTTGATAAAGCCGCCCGGTATCTTTCCCGCTGCATAGTATTTTTCATTGTAATCGACGGTTACCGGCACATAGTCGAGTCCCTCAACTGCCGTAGATGACGCGCACACCGTCGCCAGTACAGCCGTTCCACCGTATTGCGCATAAATAGCACCGTTTGCCTGTTTAGCTAGATGACCTGTTTCTAAAATTAATTCTTCGTTTCCGATCTTATACGTTACTCTTTGTCTCATAATTTTCCCTTCTATAATTCTGATTCTAATTCTATAAGGCATCCTCTAAAAACTCAATTAGATTTTTAAAAGACACCCGATAGCTCCATCAGCAGTGTTGATTGCTTATAAAAAACGGCTACCTGCACGTTTTCGGTAGGTAACCGTTTGACGCCCCTTAAATCGATCTCGTAACCGAATCTCAGGGAACCTGCGCACCACTGCGATGCAGCGGTTTCCTCTCACATTAAACAGCGTGTATCTTACTTTCGCAAGCCAAGCTCTTTAATAAGGGCACGGTAGCCTTCGAGGTTGGTGCGCTTATAGTATTTGAGCAAACGTCTGCGCTGTCCAACCAATACCAAAAGCCCCCGCTGGCTGCTCTTATCTTTTTTATTGATTCTGCAATGCTCGGTGAGCTGGCAAACCCGATCGGTCAACAACGCAATTTGAACGCGCGTGTTGCCCGTATCTTTTTCGTTTGCACCGAATTTCATAACAACCGATGCAGTGTGTTCTTTTGTAAGTGCCATTTCTTACTCCTTTCGTATAAATTCCAATTTACATATCACGGTGCCGACGGCGAGCGGCGCTGCGGCGGTCGCTTCGAAAACTTCAAGCAAAGTATCCGTTACCATGACCAACACAGGAATAACTGCTCCTGTTTGCAAATATGCGCAGGCTGCATACCGTCCGCTCTGAGGGAGAATCTGTGTTACGTCCGATTTTTCGATAGCGCATACACCGTTCTCGATCCGCTGGGCTTTTTTTGCGACATCTAAGAAAAAAGGATACCCGAGGAGGTCTTTTGCAAGGGTGAAATCAGCTTGCTCAACGGCTTGTCGTATTGCGCTTGAGCTGATACGCTCATGCTTGACCGAATAAAGCTGTTCAATGGAATCAAAACAAAAGCCCCTTTCACGAGCAAGGCGCTGTAAATCCCCTACTCCCGTATCGTGGCGATACCCACAAGTAAAATCACTGCCAACGGCAAGATATTTTATGCAGATAGTTTTTATTAGTATGTCAAAAAAAACAGCGCCTTTCATTTTAGCAAAATCAGCGGAAAAGTCAATCAGCACGGTAAAGCT
Organism: uncultured Treponema sp.; assembly: GCA_963551335.1. GTDB lineage: Bacteria > Spirochaetota > Spirochaetia > Treponematales > Treponemataceae > Treponema. Next base: position 8,468 of record CAUVHB010000002.1, on the reverse strand, counting down.
AAATCCTTGCTCGGCAAATTTTTGCAATCTCATATCAAGCGTCGAAACATCGCCTGAATAGGTACTTTCGTCTTTGACTGAGCGCGGGGAGCGGAAAAAGGTGATGATGCCAGCGGGGATACCCATACGGCGCGCAGCTTCCAGTACCGCCGATAATATCCGCTCGTGTCCGCGGTGCGGTCCGTCAAAACCGCCGACCGAAATAGCGGAACCTTGCGGATACAAGTTTTCTTCCTTTATTAAATCATCCCAATAGATAATCTTCATCACTCCAGCCTATCAGTGCAAACGCCTCAGCTTCTTTGTTATTTACGCATCTGATGCATTTGCACTGCCCCTGTTAAATACTATTTGATAATGAAACCGGTTACCGTTTTTTGTAATCAACCCTGCACAGCATCCTTTGTAAAACACTGCAATGGTTCCGCCGTCCGACAACGGCTGCACACCCGTAAACCAGTGTCCGCTGAGGGGCTTCCCGTTCATAAACGCAGGATAATATTTTTCTTGAAGCGCCGCTGTCTGAAAATGCATAGCGCGGGCAATTTCTTCGCTTAACGGCAAAGCCGCCTGTTTTACTTCTTCTTCGGTAACCGCAGCGGTCATGTTTTCTGTAATCGGTAGGCGCTCCGAAGCCGGATTGCTCTTTACATCCTCCCCTTCTCTCCTCGCATCGTTTAAATCTGGATAACCGGAAAGCGCAGTCGTTGAATCCGTATCTACAGCGTACGCCGCGGCGCTTCCGAACGGCGGTAATGTTGAAAAACCTGCTGCCTGTTCAAGGGTAAAGGGGCCAACTGCCGTTCTGCGGAGCGCATACACATAGGCGGCGGAACCGCATCGATGAGCAATATCCCGCACCAATGAGCGAATATAGGTTCCCTTGGAGCAGCGCACGCACAGAATGGCGCCCTGCACTGTTTGAGCCATACGCACTGCTGCGCTCGCTGTAGATTTTTCGGCGCCGAACACGTTTTGAGCCGTACGCACTGCTGCGACATCCGTTTCGGATTTTTTGACACCCGTCTCCAACCAGTTTTTGGGAAAACTAGAACCCGCTGTATCAGCTTCCGGCGCATAAAAGACTTCTTCAATATCGATACTATAGATGGTAATAGTTCGCGGCGGCGCCGTTACCGCTTCTCCGCGCCGTATTTTATCGGAAAGCCGCTCCCCCGCTTGCTTTACCGCCGAATAAACAGGTGGCACCTGCTCGATGGTTCCAGTCAGCTGCTGGATTGCCACAATAAAGTCGAGATAGGTTGGCAGCGGCTTTTCCACGATAACGGTTCCTTCGGGATCAAGCGTATCGGTTTCTTTTCCAAAATAAAACAGTACACGATAGGTTTTATCAAAGTCGGTGATATACGGTACAAGTTTGGTCAGCTTTCCAGAAAGCAATACGAGTAACCCATCCGCAAAGCGGTCAAGCGTACCGGTATGCCCTACTTTCTTTGTACCAAGCGTCCGCTTTACCTGCCAAAGGGAGGTAAAGCTCGTCACACCGGACGGTTTTGCAAAGGGGATAATAAATTGCGGTTCAATCGTGGGCATTGTTCCCTGAATTCGACTCCGCTTCGAGGGCTTCAAGTTTTTTTACCATATTAAAGCCTTCTTCGATGCTTTCGTCATAGATAAAGGTGAACTGAGGACACTGATGGATATGCAGCTTTTTTGCTAAACTTGTGCGGATAAAACCCGCCGCGTTTTCCAAGCCCCTGACGCCTTGCTTTGTCTTGTGTACATCCATAAAACTGGAAACATACACCTTTGCGTACGCAAGGTCGCCGGACACTTCCACTCTGTTTATCGAAAGAAAGTTGGAAACGCGCGGATCTTTTATCTTCCCCGAAAAGATCAACTGAGAAATTTCCTCGCGGATTTGCTCCGCGAGTTTATCCAAGCGAAACTCACTCATTCGTCTGCTTCTCCATTTCGCCGGTATGAGCTTCGGGCGCTTCGTAATGCTGCGTATCCGTCAGCTTGCGCGCGACTTCGACGGTTTCAATAATCTCGAGCTGATCGCCAACCTTTATATCGTTAAAGTTTTCAAGCGCGATACCGCATTCATAGCCAGCTGCCACTTCCTTAACATCATCCTTAAATCGACGCAAGGATGCAATCTTACCGGAGAATACCACAATACCGTCTCGGATAAGGTGAACGGTACTGCTCCGTTTGACGGTACCTTCAAGGATATATGAACCAGCGATATTGCCAACCTTCGGTACTTTAATCACGCTGCGAATTTCGGCCATACCGATAACGTTTTCTTTAATGTCAGGACTGAGCATTCCTTCCATTGCCTGTTGGATTTCTTCCACAGCTTTATAGATAACGTTATATTTACGAATATCGACTTTTTCTTGTTCTGCCAGCATCTTCGCTTGTGAGGTCGGACGGACATTGAAGCCGATAATGATTGCGTTTGAATCCGCTGCGGCAAGCATAACATCGGAGTCATTGATAGCGCCGGCAGATGCATGGATGACATTTAAGCGTATTTCTTTTGTAGAGAGCTTTTCGAGCGACTGCTTCAAGGCTTCTACCGATCCCTGCACATCACCCTTGATAATTACTTTGAGTTCAAGGACTTCGCCGTCGGTAATCGTTTCATACAGGTTATCGAGCGTTACCTTCTTTACATTGCGGGAATCTTCAAACCGCTTGAGCTCTTGTCGTTTTAACGAAATTTGACGAGCCATCCGCTCGGATTCGGTTACTTGGAAAGGGTCTCCCGCATTGGGCATTCCTTCAAGTCCTAAAATTTCTACCGGCATACTCGGTGTTGCTTCGTCGATCTTTTCACCTTTATCGTTAAAGATAGCGCGGACACGTCCGGAATATACTCCTGCAACATAGGGATCGCCGGTTCGGAGAGTTCCGCGTTGTACGATAATCGTTGCAACAACACCTCGTCCGTGATCAATCTTAGATTCAACAACCTTTCCTTCCGCACGGCAGCTGTAGTTTGCCTTGAGTTCCAGCACTTCCGCCTGCAATAGAATTGCATCGAGTAGGTCGTCGATACCTTTTTTCTGCAAGGCTGAAATAGGAACGTATATCGTGTCTCCGCCCCATTCTTCAGCAACAAGTCCGAGTTCGCCGAGGCGGGTTTTTATTTTATCGGGGTTCGCTTCCGGTTTATCGATTTTGTTGATTGCAACGATAATCGGAACCTTCGCATCTTTCGCATGGTTCAACGCTTCGATAGTCTGAGGCATAACGCCGTCATCGGCAGCAACCACCAACACAACGATATCGGTAACCTCGGCGCCGCGCGCACGCATCATCGTAAATGCTTCGTGACCGGGCGTATCGAGGAAGGTGATGTTTCCCTTGGGGGTAGACACCATATAGGCGCCGATATGTTGCGTAATACCGCCGAACTCATGGGCGGTAACATTGGTACTACGGATAGCATCCAGCGTTTTGGTTTTACCGTGGTCAACGTGCCCCATAATCGTAACAACCGGTGGACGTGTCAGCAGCTCGGCATCCTCATCGCTGACAGTTTCGATAATGGTTTCGTCATAGAGGCTGACGATTTTAACATCGCATTCATATTCGGAAGCAAGGATGGTCGCAGTATCCGCATCGATAGACTGATTCATCGTTACCATCATGCCCATTTCCATCAATTTTCCGATAAGCTCCGATGCCTTGAGGTTCATCTTTCGAGCCAATTCCGCAACGGAAATCGATTCCATCATCTCGATGCTCTTAGGAACAGCGCTTGCTTTTTCTTTAGCCTTCTTCTTTTGCTGCAGCAGTTTCTCTTCAAAGAACTCGCTTTCCTGATCCTTGCGCGAATAGGTCTTTTTGCCCTTAAAGGCTTTTTTAGTATTCTGCTTATTGGTTTCAAGCGGCATCGGACTTGCCATCGGGCGACCGCCGCCTCTATTCTGTCCGCCTTGGAAACCGGGCTTATTAAAACCGCCTGTCCGCGGTCTATCCGACGAATAGCCGCCCGAACGTCCTCCGCCTCCGCGGTTATTCTGCTCGCTGCGTCCATCCTGTTGCTGCTGCGTCCGTCCCTGTCCACCTGTAAAACCGGTCTTATGCCGGTTACCTTGGTTGCCGAAACGGTTCATCGGTTTGGAACCTCCAGCAAGGTTTCCCGCGCGGCGGTCAGGCCGTTTGCTGCTTAAATCCAGCGAACGAATTTGATTCTTATTGTCCGTTTGCGATTGCGTCTGTTGAGGTTGTGATTGAGTTTCGGAGCTTTCTCGCCGCATCGGCTTTTCGGGGCGGTTTCTATCATACCGCTCCGCGCGCTCACCGCCATGCTTTTGTACGCGGCGGTTTTCTTCTCCCTGCGTATGAGCGGGGCTTTTCCGTTCCGGCAGCGGCGCCGGACGCTCCGGTGTTTTTTTCACCTGAGCGGAAGAATCCGCAGGAGTTGAAGATACAACAGGGCGCCGTTTCTGCTCACCGACAGGACGATTTCCCGCTGCGCCGGCTGGAGCCGCGTTCGCCGTAGGATGCGCCACCGGTTTAAGTTTACGCTTTATTGTCCGCACCGGCTTTTGTTCTACGGTCTGCTGTACTTGAGGCTGGGCTGTCGCTGCCGATACAGAATCGGGCTTTGCCTTTTTGAGAATAACTTTTTGTTCCTGAGTATTTTCGATACCTTCTGCCATACAACTCCTATTCTTCGTCCTCGTATTCAAAACTTAAACCGACACCACAGTTAGGACAGACTGTCATATCGATCGTAATCGGAGCCCCACACTCGGGACATTCGTATACTTCTTCTTCCGCATCTTCGACAGGTGCAGACATTGTTTGATTTTCAGGCTGCGCTTCCTGTTCTGGCTCTTGATTTTCATCGACGATCTCAAATGATTCGTTGATCAACTCCTCAAGAGTTTTAACTTTTTCTTCCGACATACCGGGAAGCGCGCAAAGTTCTTCATGGGGAGTATCCAAGAACTGTTCAACCGTTTCAATATGATTTTCACGCAAGAGCGCAAGCACATCAGGATCAATCCCCTCAACCTCCGACAGTAAAACAGCATCATCATTAAACAGCTCTTCTGCAGCCTTACGGGTTTCGGCATGAATATCCATCTCTTGGAACTGTTTTTCAGTCTTTACATCAATGCTCCAATCTGCCAGTCGGTTTGCCAAACGGACATTTAAGCCCTGTTTTCCAATTGCAATTGAAAGCTGACTTTCCGCAACAACGGCAAGCGCCGTACGCTTTTCCGCATCAAGGATAACAACATCCAATACTTCAGCCGGAGAGAGGGCATTGGCGATAAATACTGCCGGATCACTCGAATACTCGAGCACATCGATTTTTTCTCCCTCCAACTCGGTAATAATCGTCTGAATACGGGAGCCTTTCGGACCTACGCAGGCGCCGACAGGATCCACATCCTCCCTATGAGAAATAACGGCAACCTTTGTTCGATAGCCCGGCTCGCGGACGATTTTGTATAATTCAACAATATTATCGTAAATTTCAGGGACTTCAAGTTCCATTAAGCGGCGCACAAAATCGGGATCGGTACGAGAAAGAATGAGCTGAACGACATTTGATTGCCGGTGTTTTTTTACTTCTTTTATAAGAGCTTTTATTCTATCGTTCGGATGATATATTTCCTGCGGCAGTTGAAATTTTTTGGGCAAAAGACCTTCAACTTTTCCAAGATCAACATAGATGTTATCATTTTTTTTCCGCTGATAATAGCCGATGATAATTTCACCCTCTTTTGCCTTATACTCGGAATAAATGCTGTCCTTTTGGATTTCCCTTGTGGATTGATGCACGCGTTGTACACCTGCTTGAATTGAACCGCGCTTAAAATCCTTGGGATCAAGCTCGAAAAGCAATTCATCCCCGAGTTCGCAGTCAGGCGCGAGCTTTGTTGCCTCTTCTATGTCCACCTCAAGCACAGGGTTCACAACATCATCGACAATTTTTCTACGTGCATATATGCGTACCGCATCATCACCGGTAATAACAACCGCATTAACATCGGTCTTAAAAGCCGTTTTGTATGCAGCTTTCAATGTTTGTTCAACAATTTTAAATGCAAGATCTTCATCCAGTTCTTTTTCTAACGCGAATTTACGGACATCTTCAATACTTACCCCAGCCATCACGACTCCTTAGATCTTATTCAATTTCGCTTTTTTTATATCCGCATACCGGATATCCCTTTGCCCGCCGGAAATATTTAAACAGATACCCGTCGAATCCGCAGCTAGCAATTCACCCTCAAGCCAATCGGGACAGGAAACTTCCAATACCTTTATATTTTCTCCGATAAAGGACTGAAATTCCGCCGCATTTTTTATTACTCTGTTAAGCCCCGGAGAGCTTACTTCCATTTGAATATCCTGAGAATTGAGCAAAACTTCTGCACGCGATAATAACGCTCGATGTACCTTTGAGCAATCGTCTATCCCGACTCCATTTTTACTGTAGATAACGGCTTTTACCAGCCACAGTGATTTTTGATGAACAATCTGTAAATCAACTAATTTGTATCCGAGCCCGGTAACCAGCTGTTCATAATCGGTAAAATACGGAACGGTTTCTTTTTGCACATATTCCATTGCATCAACTCCCGTAAACAAAAAAAGAGCCGTTTGAACGACTCCTGCCTAGATTTATAAGGATCATCAACACCCCGACGCAAGCGTCAGCGTTGTTGTTCTCATAAGGTGTTTGCAGTCGGCTTTAATACCCTTTCTTACGACGCAAGCGTCGGGGTATTAAACCCTCCGCACGAATAAAGTTCTTTTTGTATAGTATCATAAAGAAAAAGATTATGCAAGCCATAGATTTCCGTCTGTTGGACAGAGGAGAGATGGCATCCCCCTTGCCTAAACGAAACCGCGCATCAGTTGAGGCTTGTGCTGCCAAGACATCGTACACCAAGGCATACCGTACACCGAGGCAACGAGGATAACCTTTACCCGTTAGTCTAACAACCGCTGGGCACGGCGTCGCAGCGCGCCTTGTTTTTCGTCTTGCGCAATAGCTTCCACTAAAGAGCGGGCATCGGCAGGGGCGTTTGTCTTAAACATATCAAGCCCAATGCTCTTGGTTAACACATCATCGCTCTGTAAAAAAGCCTTGCAAATTTCCGCCGTCGCAGTATTTTCAATTTTTGCAATTTCCTTGCCAAATTCATACCGCAGTTTCTTTTGTTTGCTGTCCGTTACGGTTGCCAGCACCACCGTATCCAAATCAGCTGCAAGCGCCGCGGAATTGTGCTTCAACACCGCACTCAGAATAGTAACCCGCAGCTTTTCGCTCTTTTTAGCATCACGGAATGTTTCGGCAAGCCATGTATTGCCTTCTGCTGTATTCAATACTGCCAGCGTTTCTACCGCTGCAAACCGAACCGCATCCGTCGGATCATACTTTGCACGATACAGCACATACGGCGCTGCTTCCTGCATATTTGTCTTTTGTGCGGTTTTTAAGGCTTCAAGCCGAACCTTATAATAGCTGTCTTTAAATCCCTGCAAGATGAGCGCTCGAGTTTTGTCCGTATCGAAAGAGGCGGCGCCCCGTATTGCGGCTTCCCGTAGCTGCGGTGTCGGTTCTTCAAAAAACTCCGCCAGTAGGGGGACAATGTCGGGGTTGCCCATTTTGGCAAGTCCGGCAATGGCGCTGGAACGGACATAGACATTTTCGGTATCATCCTGCGCCCGCTCCAACAAAAACGCACGAGTATCTTCGCTATGCAATTTTTCGAGCGCAGCCATAATGGTCTGTTTTAAAATAAGCTCCTGCTTTGCATCGTCAATTATCAAGCTGTCATAGTAATCCGCTAAAAAGTCAGCCTCGTTATCGCTGCCGATTTCGCCTAACACGGCAACCGTTTCCGCACCATATTCCGCTGTATTTTGAGTAAGTATTTTTTGCAGCGCCTCATTTAAGGCGGGAGTCAGCTCCGGCTTGACCGCTGCAAGGTAAGACAACGCCGCCTTTACCAGCGTCCGCTGTTGAGCCTCATAATCTTTCAATACCGCAACAGCATCTTCTGTCAGTTGAGCATTCTCGTATTTTTGGTAAAGACCGAAAAGTCCTTCACGCACGGCAGGACTCTTTGTTTCTGTAAACAGGCGGTTAAAATCGCCTTGTAGCGTTTCAAAATCCTGTTTATCAACCTTATTAACTACCTCAAGGATTTCGGATTCCAAGCCGTACTGTAATGCTTGGCGGGCTTTTTCAATCTCATCAAGCTCTTGTTTTTTTTCTTCCGATTTTTCTGCTCCGCTCTTTTGAGCATCCTGTTCCAGAGACTGTTTTTCTGGTGATACGGATTTATCAGCTGTTGTTTTTGATGGAGCAATATCCGCAGCCACATACATCGGCGCCATGAGTACCGACAGTGCGGTCAATAGCATAAAAATGAATTTTTTCATTACAATACTCCTGCAATCATTATCGGACTATGGTGCAAACGGTTAATTCATAATTCCGAATTATGAAATTTCCC
>CAUVHB010000001.1:0-20252 GCA_963551335.1 uncultured Treponema sp. | reverse complement strand
GCCCGTCCCTTACCGATTTTATTTCGGTACCTTGCAGCGCAATTCCACATTCTATTGTTTCTTCAATAGAGTAATCAAAATGCGCCTTTTTATTCTTTGCGATAATTTTTATCGACAGTCCGTCCATCGAGTTTATTATATTCATCTTAAAATACTTGTCAACGTAGAGACAAAATGATACTGTAACAGCAAAAGATATTTCGGCATCATTCATTTGGATGAGCCGGAGCCACGGTAAAATAGGTTTTTTATGTTTTTTCAACGGTACAAATTTACTTCATATACTGAGCGGCGGGCAAAACGGTTTAAAATTTTTCGCACCGTTTTTATTGTTTTCTTACTTTTTATACTGTATCAGCTTATTAGTTCGTATATTATCGCTGCCTACCGAATTCAAGCGGACACAATGCAGCCGACTTTTTCCTCCGGCGATATGATTCTCTCTGCGCCCTTTTATGCTCCCCCAAAAAATATTGAACGAGGTACACTCGTAACGGTAGAACCGATTGAACGACCTTATCAAAACTTTTTTGAAAAAACGGGGCAAAAAATCGTAGCCTTTTTTACTTTTCAGCTGATCAACCCCTTTGCATCAAATCAGCCGTCGTATGCGAAACCGTTTATCCGGCGCGTTGTCGGCATACCCGGCGATACAATCTATATGGAAGGTTTTGTGCTGCATATTAAAACAAGGGATGGTGGACATTTCTTAACTGAGTTTGAAGTAACGGAAAACGATTATAACGTCAAAATTGAAAACCTGCCGGAGAACTGGGACACGTCGCTACCGTTCTCGGGCGCTTATCCCGAAATTACGCTCAAGGAGGGGGAATACTTTGTGCTGTGCGACAATCGGATTGCCTCAAGCGATTCCCGCCTCTGGGGACCGGTGCAGGCGGCAACACAGATCAAAGGGCGTATTCTGATGCGGTATTGGCCGTTTTCCCGTATCGCTCTTTTCTAAGCCGAACTCTCCCGTGAAGCCTTCCGGTCTTTATATTCACATCCCTTTTTGTACGCAAAAGTGCCGATATTGTGATTTTTATTCGTGCGGAGGGTTTAATCCCTGCCGTTCCTCAGCTGTGGGCGGTACCGCAGCGAAACCGCAAAGAGTAAACTTTTGTCCGTACCATCCCAACCCCCAATTTATCGAGCGGCTGTTGCAGGATGTTCGCTTTTTTAAAGAAGGTTTCGCGATTGAGGCATGGAAAACCGTGTACATCGGCGGCGGTACGCCTTCGCTGCTGCACCCCGATGATGTCCGCACGCTTGCCTCCGAAATCGGTAAGGGACAGCGTCTGCCGATTCAAGAGTTTACGATAGAAGCAAATCCGGAAGATATTACCGCCGAATGGCTTGCGGCCTGCAGCGAAGGCGGTGTCAATCGGCTTTCCATCGGCGTTCAGACTTTTGATAATAATGTACTGGCGCTAAACGAGCGGCGAGGTTCAAAAGAAAAAACGATAACAGCCTTAGAGGCGATAAAACGCCGATGGCGCGGTGAACTTTCCTGCGATCTTATTGCGGGATTGACCGGTCAGACTGCAGCGAGCCTTGCCGATGATGTGCGGCGGCTGATGGATTACCGCATCGAGCATCTTTCCCTCTACGGACTGTGCAGCGAAGAGCCGCTTCCGGAAGCCCGCGAAGATTTTATTTCCGAACTGTTACGGCAAAATATCGAGCTTTTAGCTAAAAGTGGGTATGCACGGTATGAGGTGTCGAATTTTTCGTATCAGGATAAGCACCGTTCCCTGCACAACCAAATCTATTGGAATATGGAACCATACGCCGGAGTTGGACCTGCTGCGTGCGGAACGCTGATACATGAAAACAGCAGTGGCGGATTTATCGCAGCGGAACGGTTTGAGGGAATCAGAGATATTGATGGATGGATGACCGTAGCTGAGCGCGCGTCGGTCTATCCGTGCGAGCATATCGAGCGGAATACCTTTTTAGAAGAGGTATTGCTGATGGGCTTCCGGCTTGCGGAAGGAATTAACCGGACGGTATTTGCACGACGGTTTGGCGCAGATATTACCGCCTATATCGGCAACACACTCAGCCGTTGGGAAAAACACGGGCAGTGCCGCATCGAAGCCGATCGGTTGTATCTTACGGAAGAAGGTATCTTTTTTCTCAACCGCTTTTTAGTCGATGCGCTGTCGGAATTGGATACCATCTCTCTTCGTTGAATACGCTTCGGCAAGGGGGGTACCATCTCTCTTCTCTGTTCACCCCCTTTTGGAAAGCCTCTTGACCTCGACGGTTAATCATTGTTATTGTATTAGCTATGGCAGAAGTGGATAAAATAGCGCTGATAGATTTGGATGAAGAAGATTACGATACTGTTTTAGCTTCGGATATCGTTTTTGACGGAATCATTAAGTTTGAAAAACCCTTTATGATAAAGGGCGCCGTACACGGAACCATTCAATCTTCAAGCGATTTAATGATTAGTGAATATGCAAAAGTAAAGGCAAAGATAGATGCAGACCGCGTTATTATTAAAGGAGAGGTTATCGGTAATGTTACCGCTACAACCTCCGTGCATGTATTTGCTTCGGGTAGACTGACCGGCGATGTAACGGCGCCCGAGGTGGTATTAGACAGCGGTTGCTTTTTCAGCGGCATTTGTACGATGAATCGGCGCTAGAGGTGTTAAGAACGTGATTGCTCTCCGCAAAGGCTTTTCGGTCGGAATTACATTAAGTTTTTTGGCTCTCTTTTTTCCCTATTATATTTATGCACAAAAGGGTGAGGATGCGCTGGCGCTCTATCGTGAAGGTCGCTATAAAGAAGCTGCATCGGTGTGTTTAAACGAAATAGAGCGGATGCCCCGCAATATCGACAGTTATGTTGTGCTGACATGGGCGCTACTTGCCGACGAACGCTATCAGGAAGCGGCTGACTGGACTGTTAAGGGGCGAGCTGTTTCACAATATGACCCGCGTCTTATCGAAAGCCATGCGCAAGCGCTCTATCATCTTGGAAGAAATGAGGAGAGTCTGCATCTTTTTGAAGATTATATCGCCTATGCGCCTAACGGTACGAAGTTGAGTGGGGTGTATTATCATATTGGAGAATTGTATTTGCGTATGGCAAAATACTGTCATGCTGATATTGCATTTTCTGCAGCCATTCGGCTGGAACCGCTCAACAGCGTGTGGTGGACGCGACTTGCATACGCGCGGGAACAAGCAAAAGAATACAGGACGGCACTGGAGGCTTATTCGTCTGCATTGCAGCTGAATAAAAATTCAACCGATGCTCAAAAAGGTTATGAACGCGTACTGCACCGTTTTTGACCCGCCGCTGCGCCCTCCGTTTTTAACTTCTGATTGTAGGTTTTCTTCATCAATATGAATATTCAATTATGCTCAATACGGATTGAAACGCTCGGATGTAGGCTGAATCAAACGGAGGCTGAGTCCTTTGCAGCGCTGTGTACCGATGCGGGATTTTCCATCTATACCAGTCATACCGATTATGTCGGATACGCAAGTACCGTGCATCCCGGTACTGCAATAACAACAAAGGCTGAAGCAGCGGCTCCCCTCCGGTTATATTCTGCGCTACCGCCTGAACAGACGGCGCTGTGCTTTGTCAATACATGCACCGTAACCGGCAAAGCGGAACAAAAGGCGCGCCGGCTGATTAGATTGTTGGTGAAGACACATCCTCATGCCGTTATTCTGGTAACGGGCTGCTATGCTCAGCTGGAAGCGGCGGAAATAGAAGCGCTGCATCCCCATATACTGGCGTTTCCCGGGCAGCAGAAAGATTTATTGACGGTAATACCGGCATATCTCGCAGAATTGGTAAACGACAGCGCTTATTTTGACACAGCCTTTTTTTTAAGCGCCTTGCGCGCCTTTCTTACCAATTTGACGGACAAAGCTCTGCAGCGCGGGCAGAACAACTCGATGCAAAGCTCATCAATACAAAACCTATCCGTACATGGCATACAGAAAAAGCAACTGTTTGCGCTGAGTTCCCCGCATTTTTTATTCCACTCGCGGGCGCTGCTGAAAATTCAAGACGGCTGTAACGCTGCCTGCGCTTATTGCAGGATACGGCTTGCACGGGGTAAATCCGTGTCGCTGCCCGCTGCGGAAGTTCTCGAACGGCTACGCTGCATAGAAGCGGCCGGCGCCCGTGAAGTAACGCTGACGGGTGTGAATCTTTCGCAGTACCGGAGCGAAGTCGGAGACTTTGCCGATATGCTGAGCCTCATACTAAAAAACACGGCAATGCGTGTCCGTATTTCGAGCCTGTATCCCGACAGGATAGACGCGGCGCTTATTCCGCTTTTGGCGCATCCGCAGATATGTCCGCACTTTCACCTTTCCGTACAATCGGGCAGCGATGCCGTTCTTAAAGCAATGCACCGCGGTTACAGGAAAACAACCATATACCACGCCGTTTCCGAACTCCGCCGCGTCAAAAACAATCCCTTTATCGGTGCGGATATTATCGCCGGCTTTCCCGGTGAAACGGAAGAAGATTTTGAGGAAACTTATCAGATGTGCTGTGAACTTACCTTTGCCGGCATACATGCCTTTCCCTTTTCCGCCCGTCCGGGAACAGAAGCGTGGAAAATGCAGCCAAAAGTACCCGAACGGATTGCAGGGGAACGGATAAAAAAGCTGAATGAACTGGCGGAAACACAGGCTGCAGCATATTTACAGGCGTGGGATGGAGAATTGGTATGCGGAGTTGTCGAAGCGCCGCGCAACGGACAGCAAACCGTTATCACGGAAAACTATCTTTCGTTGCCTATAATGCATGATTCTTTACAAGATGATTGTTTGCACGGCGGCGAATATGTCCGTATCCGAGTGCAGGGAAAAAATGCCGTATTGACGGAAATTATCTCCTGACCGCACGCTCTTTGCAGCCATGGGCTATTTTGGGAACAGCGGGATGTCCCAAAAGTAATCAACTTTCGGAACATCCCTAAAGCTCTCGTTGTTTACGGTGCGCGTTCCAGCTTCCCCGCAGCGTTTATCTGCCAGAGCAGGGTGGAACCGCCCTCTTCCAGTGGCGTTACGGTGAACTTGCTATAGTTTTGGGAAGCGCCCCCTTGTATATCACCCTGCAATACTGGATTATTTGTATACGCGTTATAGCTATTCTCTGCCATTGAGATACGTGCAACCTGCGAAGCGCTTAAGATACCACTAATAGAAATATATGCGTAGTGCGTTAAAAACACATCGTTTTTCCCTTTCTCTACATCGCTCGAAGGCGTAATTGTGGTAGAACCTTTTAATGTAAGAGATCTATTATTGGAGATACAGACACCGCCTCCGGCGCTTGTTGCTTTGCAGTCCGTAATTGTAGTATTGTCCAACACACAAGCGCCGGCATACTTGTTGATATAAATACCGCCGCCTTGTCCATTAGTTCGAGCTTGGTTGTGTTCGAGCTTTGCATATTCTAACGTAACCTTTCCTTTACTGTAGATACCGCCGCCTGAACCAGAACTACCAGTGACTACACAGTTACTGATAACAACGGGTTTAGCAGGAGTTCCTTCTACAATCAATTCTCCCTTGTCGGGGTCTGTTGCAGAATCGGAACTATCAACATATATTCCACCGCCGCCGCACTGAGTAGCTCCGCCGCTATCGGCGCTATTATATTGGATTTTAACACCTTCTTTAATCGTACACTTAGCCTTTTTACCCACGTAGATGCCGCCACCGCATCCGGATGATGTTGTCTGATTACCTTTTGGCTTGCTGGCATCTGTTCCACTATAGAGCTGCTCTCCTCCGATCGCACAGCCTGCCTCTATAATAAGTTTTGCGTTCTCTACCGCAATACCGCCACCCTTTTGGGCGCTATTGGCTGAAATACGTACGCCGTTTTTTAAGGTCAGTGTACTGTTATTACTTGCAGTCGTTGTGATGTAAATACCGCCGCCCAGTTCAGTGCCGGTTGCCATACCGCCTTTAAGGGTTAAGCCTTCCAAGGTGAGGTTGCAGTCCGTTACCTTAAAGATACGGTGTGCAGGTTTACTTCCATTTGTCTCATTTGCATTAAGGATATCAGTACCTGCGCCGCTCTTGCCGCGTATGGTGATGCTCTTGGTTACAGCAATTTCTCCATTATTACCGGGATCAGAGGTTGCTTTTATTGTGCCGTCTATAATGATGACATCGCCGTCTTTGGCTGCCGCAACAGCATCTTTGAGCTTTTTCCAAGCGTCCTGTCCCCCGCTGATTTCCTTTGTGTTAGTAGGGTTTATTTTATCATTGGCGCTGGTAAAAGCGTGCAATGCCACCGTGGAACGCAAGCCTGCCTCATCTTGAAGCAGGAAGCGGTATTCCTTTTTAGGGCTCTTAACCTCAACATTCGTTTTTACGCAGAGAATCCATCCTCCGCTCAATGCTGATATATTATCAGGCGTTACTCCTGAGCCAACATCTGAAAGAGCTAATTGAGCCGTCTCAGTATGTGCTAACAGCCGCCCGCCTGCGTCACTGATATCAAATCCGCTCTCTGCTTTTACCGTTAGCGGTATCGATTTGTATGTGCCGGAACCTTCAGCAATGGAAAGATATTTAATATCCTTGTGCAGGAGGTTGGAACCGTTTATTGTCGTATTCATTCCGTTGGCTTCAAGGAACAACACGTAGTAATACTTGCCCTTTTGATCGGCTGTAGCGGTTTTGCCGATTGCCCGATAGGTAAGATTGGGCGGCGGGGTGTTTACTTTTACATTGAGCTTAAATGTTCCTGGGAATGATCTGCCGTCAGCTGCATACAGCGTAATCGTCGGGCCGATATTCTTTGCGCCGTATTCATATTTTTGTAAAAATTCTTTTTTATAGGTGAGCCTTAATTGACTGCTTGACTCTTGTGTCAATGTATAATCGGTCGGTTGTGTTGGAGCTCCTCCCGCCGTGCCTGTAACATCTGTAGGAAAAACGACAATATCAGCAGGGGCACCCGGATCTTGCGGCATCTTAAAAGTAAAATTTTTAGGATTACGAACCGTAAGGATTACATTTACATCGCTCGATGAAGGGATGTTCTGTATCTTCTCGCTATCAATTTGTACTGCAGCAGGGTCAAAACTGTATCGGGCAATCGTTGCCTGTGTTGACCAATAGCTTAAATAGTTGTCAATATCTGCCTGATAGTTTTTACATCCGGCACATACAACGATGACCGCTAAAAAAGTAAGTATTTTACGCATAGGGGTAGTCTCCCTCTTTTCGTATTAGGTTACGCAGGAACTATGCCCGCAGTTTTTGTTTTACAAGTTCCGGTTCTATTTACGAACGTGATGCCGTACGGAATTTTCTCAAAAGCCGATTATATTGCTTCGCGTCCTTTAGGATAAGAAGCAATCCTATTCCATCAACTAAAATCGGATACTATCATAATACTGATTAAAGGTAAATTACGCAGGTTCGTTACGTATTACCGATGATTTTTTCTTGACCATTTGCGATTCCGTTAGTATTTTCTATTCATCAGCTAAGAAACACAGATACAGAGGATGGAATGACAAAGAAACACGAAAAAAAGCATGAGCATGAGCGCGAAGCTCAGCCGGCGGCGCAGAACGGTATAGATGGATGCGAGGCTGACAAACAAGCTGCTGGTACGGGTGCGCAGAGCAACGGGGCTGCCGATCAGCAGAGCGGAGCCAAAGCAGCGGCTACTGTACCAAACGGTGCAGAGGCGGTACATGCGGCTGAACCCGGGAAGGAAGCTAAACCGGAGTCGTCCAACGCCGAAAAGCTCGCATCGCTGGAAGCGAAGTGCCGGGAATTACAGGATCAGTATCTACGCAAGGCGGCGGATTTCGATAACTACCGCAAACGCATGATACGGGAAAAGCAGGAGGCAATCGATTACGCAAATACGAATTTGATTTCCGACCTCTTGCAGATATTGGACGATTTTGACCGCGCAATCGAAGCGGGCAAAAAAGCCGGAGAAGAGACCTCCGCCGCCTTTATGCAGGGCGTCGTGATGATCCGCAGCAGTCTGTTTTCTCTACTAGAATCAAAGTACGGCTTGCAGTATTACGAAGCGCAGGGAAAGGCGTTTAATCCCGACATCCACGAAGCCGTTGCAACGAACCCTTCTGCGGACGTTACGGAGCCGACTGTCGGCGCTGAGCTGCAAAAAGGGTATAAATTGAAAGAACGAATTATCCGTCCGGCAAAGGTCATGGTATTGATGCCTGCACCGGCAGAAACAAAATAAGAGGGTTTTAGGCCACGCATATCGCGTTTCAAAGGCTCTTTAACAAAGAGGCATCTTTCAAAAAAAACCGCGTGTGAAAGATACTCAAAACGATAAGATAGTATCCCGTGAGGGATTATAAGGAGATGTTATTATGGGAAAGATTATTGGAATTGACTTAGGAACAACCAACTCGTGCGTTGCAGTTATGGAAGGCGGCGAGCCCGTCGTTATTTCAAATGCTGAAGGGGGACGCACCACGCCTTCTGTCGTTGCATTCAAAAAAGATGAGCGGATTGTCGGTCAGCCGGCTAAAAACCAGATGATTACCAACCCGGAAGGAACCATCTATTCGGTAAAACGCTTTATCGGTCATCGCTACAGCGAGTTAACCGACGAACTCAAGCGTGTTCCGTATAAACTAGTGCCGCAGGGCGATGATGTCCGTATCGAAGTGGACGGGAAAAAATATTCACCGCAAGAAATTTCGGCTTTTATCCTACAGAAGATGAAGAAAACAGCAGAGGATTATTTAGGAGAGCCGGTAACCGAAGCGGTTATTACCGTGCCTGCATACTTCAACGATGCACAGCGCCAAGCGACAAAAGATGCCGGTAAAATTGCAGGGTTGGATGTAAAGCGCATTATCAACGAACCAACGGCAGCTTCGCTCGCATTCGGCTTCAATAAAGATTCAAAGAAAGAAAAAACGATCGCGGTCTACGACCTCGGCGGCGGTACTTTCGATATTTCAATTTTGGAATTGGGCGACGGCGTATTTGAGGTAAAGTCTACCAACGGAGACACCCATTTGGGCGGCGATGACTTTGATAATCGCATTGTTGAATGGCTCGAAAAAGAGTTTAAGGCAGAACAGGGAATTGATCTTTCCAAGGATCGTATGGCATTGCAGCGGCTCCGTGAAGCGGCAGAAAAAGCAAAGATTGAGCTTTCTAGCCGTGCAGAAACGGAAATAAACCTTCCGTTCATCACCGCCGACGCAAACGGTCCCAAGCACTTACAGAAAACGCTAACCCGTGCAAAATTCGAGCAGATGACCGACGACCTCTTTGAGCGAACCAAAGAACCGTGCCGCAAAGCCCTAAAGGATGCAGGGCTTGAAGCCAGTCAGATTGACGAAATTTTACTGGTCGGCGGTTCCACCCGTATGCCCAAAGTTGCGCAGATTATCAAAGAGATTTTCGGCAAAGAAGGTTCCAAAGGCGTAAACCCGGACGAAGCGGTTGCAGTCGGCGCGGCTATCCAAGGCGGTATCTTGGGCGGCGATGTCAAAGACGTGCTCCTCTTGGATGTTACCCCGCTTTCGCTCGGTATTGAAACAATGGGCGGCGTATTCACTCCGTTGATTAACCGTAATACCACCATTCCGACCCGCAAGAGTCAGGTATTCTCGACTGCGGCAGACGGACAGACAGCAGTTTCTATCCACGTTTTGCAGGGTGAACGCGGTATGGCAAGCCAGAACCGGACGCTCGGTAACTTCGACTTAGTCGGTATTCCTCCGGCTCCCCGCGGTGTTCCGCAGATCGAAGTTACTTTCGACATTGATGCAAACGGCATCGTACACGTTTCTGCAAAAGACCTCGGCACTGGTAAAGAGCAGCACATCCGCATCGAAAGCTCCAGCGGCTTGAGCGAAAGCGAGATTGACCGCATGGTGAAAGAGGCGGAAGCCAATGCCGAAAACGACAAGAAAGAACGCGAAAAGGTTGAAGTACGCAACGAAGCGGACTCGATGATCTACCAGACCGAAAAGACCTTGAAAGAGATGGGCGACAAGGTGAACGCCGCCGACAAGCAGCGCATCGAAGAAGCAGTCGCCGCCTTAAAGAAATCCCTTGAAGCTGGAGATACTGCCGACATCAAGTCCAAGACCGAAGCGCTCCAGCAGGCTGCATACAAGATTGCAGAAGAAATGTACAAGCAGCAGGGCGCACAAGCTGGTGCGGCAGGGGCTGCCGGAGCAGGCGCTACAGGCGGCGCTACCGAAAGCGGTTCCACCAAAGGCACCGCCGACGATGTTGACTACGAAGTCGTAAAAGACGAAGATAAATAACCAAGCGTTTTTTTATGCGAAATTTTCTTGAATTTTTCTTGAAAATTTCGCATATTTTTTTAAGATAAGGGTAAACGCAGCAAACACATAAGAACAAATCGCAGACGGAGAGACTATTGTTGTTAAAAATAGACTTTCCGTTAGCCTTTTAGAAATAGGCGAGGCAGATACGAGGCATGAACAAAAATTACCCGCAGTCGTGCTTCTGCACGTCGAGGACTAATTTTTGTGGAATAACGAAGTAGATGCCCGCATATTTCTAAAAGGAAAGGTTGAACAGCCTACAGGATTCTGTGGGATATACTAAAAAATCGTTTGCTGCATTTACCCTAGACGGAGCTTATTTTGGCACAACGAGATTATTATGAGGTATTGGGCGTAGCAAAAACCGCGACCGCCGATGAAATAAAAAAAGCCTATCGAAAATTGGCAATTCAATATCATCCCGATAAAAACCCCGGAAATAAAGAAGCAGAAGAAAAATTTAAAGAGGCGACTGAAGCCTACGAAGTGCTTATTGACGACAAAAAACGCAGCGTCTATGACCAACATGGTTTTGACGGCGTTAAAAATATGGGCGGCGGTTTTGACCCGTCCGCATTCCAAGGTTTTGAAGACATCTTTGGCGGAGGCGGCGGTCTTTCCGACTTGTTCGAAAGCTTATTCGGCGGAGGCAGCTTTGGAGGATTCAGCGGGTTCAGTTCGTCGAGCCGCGGTTCGTCACGCAGCAGCGGTCCCGCGCGGGGCGCAAACCTCCGGTATGACTTACAAATCGAATTTACCGATGCCGTATACGGCAAGAAAATAGAAATACAGTATTCCCGCGATGAACATTGTACCGAGTGCAAAGGAACGGGAAGCGCCGACGGGGGCGGTAGAAAAATGTGTCCCGACTGCAAGGGTACCGGACAGGTCAGGCAGAACACCGGCTTTTTCTCCATCGCAAGCACCTGCCGCCGCTGCGGAGGCTCTGGAACCATTATCGAAAACCCATGCAAAAAATGCGGCGGTTCCGGCTTGGAGCGGAAAAAACAAAAAATTATCATTACCATTCCTGCCGGGATTGAAGAAGGCAAGCGCATCACCATTCCCAAACAGGGAAATGCAGGGCATGGCGGCGGCGATTACGGTGACCTCTACGTATTCATCTTTATTAAGCCGCATCATCTGTTTGAACGGCATGGGAACGACCTCTACTGTGTAGTTCCCATTTCTATGACGCAAGCCGCGCTCGGAGGGGAGATAACGGTAAAATCGCTAAACGATAAACAGCTGACGGTCAAAATCCCCGCCGGTACGCAGCACGGCGAAGCAGTTAAGGTGCGCGGCGAAGGAGTACCCGCTGCGAGCGGTAGAACCGGCGACCTCTATCTCAAGGTCATCATAAAAATACCGACACGGATATCTTCCGCCGGAAAGAAACTACTCAGCGAATTTTCTGCAATGGAAGGAGAAAATACCGCGCCGGAGATGGTGCCGCTGTCTAAGCTATAGCATCCTTTTGAAAATATACGGCGCATCTACTTCGTTGCTGCGCACAAATTAATCCTCAACGTATCAAAGATACGCCTGCGGTTAATTTGTGCTCGCGCCTCGTATCTGTACCGTCTCTTTTCAAAAGGGGGCTTTTGCAAATATACAGTGCATCTGCGTTGTCGCTACGCCGAAATAAATGCTCAACGTACAACAAGTACGCCTCCGCTTTATTTCGGCTAGGCTCCTAGCATCTGCATTGTCTATTTGCAAAAGGCTTACGGCAAAAGACATTTAAGAACCGCCATGGACGGCGGTGGTTCTACTCAGCAGCGAGTTTGCCCCGCAAACTCGACGTTGAACAGTGTACACGGAAGTACACTGTTCAACAGGCTATTTTCAAAAGCGTTGGGGGGAGATGATGAAAAAACTTTCAATAGTAATAAGCATTTTATTTTGTCTGGTTTGTGCGGCGGCGCTGAATGCGGAAGAGGCAACCGACGATTTCGGCTTTGGAAGCGAGGCGGAATCGAGCAGCGCTTTTTCGATCGATATCGGCGGAAAGCTTTCCCTCGGCGGCGCATTTTATTTTAACGACTTTAAGACTTTTAAGGATGTACAGCCCGGATCGCTCGTTGAGGGAAAGCTGCACGTTCATGCAACCGCGCCGATGACGGAAGCCTATTTCGGCGTTAAGCTGAACGGGAAAACCCTTGCCCCCCCGCTTGGCAAAACGCAAACCGTTTTTCCCGATCCGCCGCAGATTGTTCCGTGGATTGACGAAGCATATCTTAAAATGCTCTTCGGGCAGGTGGTCATTACCGGCGGCATCCAAAAGATGAACTGGGGGCGGGCGGAAAGTTTAAGTGTGCTTGATATCGTCAATCCTCGCGACAAAACCGACCTTACGCTGATGTATGCCCCGCAAGAGATGAAAATAGCCCGCCCGCTGGTATCCGCTACCGTGTACCTCCCGCATGACCTTAAACTGGAAGGCGTATATTTGCCGGTATTTGAAGGGAACCGCATTGTTGCCGGAAATACCGACCGCTGGTATTCGCAGCGGTTTGACCGGATATGGGGTACGTCGGCTGGCACGATATCATTCACGCCGCCGGTTACCAATACCCTCGCGTATTCGCAGGGCGGCGGGCGGCTTACGGCTGCCGTAGGAGGTAAGCACGACTTTGGCATTCAGTATTTTTACGGTCGGCTGCCGGAGCTTGCGTTTAAGGCAGAGTCATCAGCAAGTGGGGTAACCTTTACAGGGCTTTACAATCCCTATCACCACATCGGTATCGACTACGGTATCGGGCTCGGTCCCGTATCGCTCAGTGCAGAATTCGCCGCAAATATCACGGAGGATTTATCAGGCAATAATCTTTCCATATATAACCCATCGCTTGCGTGGAATGTCGGCGCGGTCTATTCCGCACCCCTCGGCTTTCAACTCAGCTTAACGGCAACGGAAAACATTCGGCTTCATCATAGCAGAAGCGTTGCTCAAATCAACGATGTGGAATACGGCACAAAAGCAACGGATACTAAGCTCGTGTTTTCCGTATCGCAAACCCTTCTGCGTAATTCCTTGGAATGGAAACTCAGCGCTATTGTCGGGATCGAAGACGCAGACTTTTGCATCATGCCCGGTGTCCACTGGCAGCTTGCAACCTTGCTTATCGACTGCAATGTCGGTATCTTCGGCGGCAAAAAGACCGGAAACTTCGGGCAGTTTTATCGCAATAGCTTTATCAGGCTTACGCTCGCGTATGAGTTTTAAGCGGTACAGATGGATATAATAAACCTGTTCGGAAACTGCCCTTTCTGAACAAGTTGCCTCAAAATGCGATAACCGAGGATACGTATGACCTATACCCAATGGTATGATTCCCCGCTGGGAAAAATGTTACTGGCGGCAGACGGCGCAGGGCTGACCGGTGTGTGGTTTAACGGCGAAAAGTTTTTTGCTCAGTATCTTGAAGAACAGCATGAAGAAAAAGAAACCCCGTTTTTACAGCAAACAAAGCGATGGCTTGATGTCTATTTTTCCGGAAAAGAACCTGATTTTACCGTGCCGTTCCATTTTAACGGAACTGATTTTCAAAATGAGGTATGGCGCATACTCTGTACTATTCCATACGGGCGTACAACCACCTACGGCGAAATAGCCAAGCAGATTGCCCGCCGGAGAGGGCTTTCACGGATGTCCGCGCAAGCAGTAGGCGGCGCAGTCGGGCATAATGGAATTTCAATCATAGTGCCATGCCATCGTGTTATTGGAGCGAACGGCAGCTTAACTGGCTACGCAGGAGGACTTGATAAAAAAAGAGCGTTGCTGACGTTGGAGAAAGCGTTCTAAAGTGGGGTAGGGGAGCGTGTGCAAGCTGGCGGGGGAAATGCTTACAGTACGGCGATTATGGACGAGAGAAAAGGTAAAGTCTGAACCACTAAAACTTTCTGTACCCTCATATAATCAGTTTACCATAAACTGCAAGTTTTTAACGATTCTCACCCATAAAATCGGCGGTAAAACAGCGGCAATCAATAAAACGAAGATATTAAAAGAAGATTAAAACGATAATAGGATGGAATAATGCCGTCGGACAGAATCGAACTGTCGACACAAGGATTTTCAGTCCTTTGCTCTACCGACTGAGCTACAACGGCAAAAATAATGGATAACTTATATCCTATTTTTTGATATGTGTCAAGTACTCGATTGTAGTTTACAACTTACCAGTTTACAACTTGTTTACAAATTTAGGTAAGTCTCACACTTGACCGCAGAAAAGAGCTTGTTGTTGATTTTGATTATTTACTTACATTATTGTTTTTGCGAGAGAACCGAATCAACGAGTGTTTTAAAAGACGCATCCAGTATTTCGGCGGTTTGTAGCGGTTGTACCGTAAAAAGCCCGTTTTTAACAACAATTGATGAATATTCTTCTCCTGCGTGGAGCGCATCATGCTTTCGCAGTTGTTGTGCTTTTTCTAAAAGACCTTTCTGTTTTTCTACGGCTTGCTGCTGAAGAGCCGTCATTTTTGAAAGTAACTGTATAAATTCACAGAAGTCAGTGGGCAATCTTTCCATCAATGTGTGTTCGTTTGCCCCATCAAGCGTTTCGGATACAAAAGAGGTAAGCTCATCCCAATGCTCATTCAAAAAATGTATCACAATCTCTTTTTCCATATCATCGGTTCCCTCTTTTTATATCGGCATAAAATGAGGGGCTTTCAACACCACGAAAAAATCATTTATGAGGAAAATAGAGCTTGAGGTACTCCTGAGCAAAAATCCGCTTCCATGAAAATTCCGTCTGGAGCGCTGTACACGCGCGTAAAATCATCTCTTTAAAAAACGGAATATCGGTGAGCGTTGCTTTGCCGCTCGTAAAAAAATGCGCTGCTTGGTTCAGTATGGTTTCCGTCAATGCGCTGATATGGAGGTCGGTGTTTTGTTCTTCGCCGCGCGGGAGTGCATATAAGAAGCCCGTTTGCCCATTGATGATTTTTTGCAAGCCGCCTTGTGCGTTCGCAATCGGGATAGTACCGTAAACTTGCGCGATAAGGTCTTCTAGACCGCACGGCTCAAATAAGCTCGGTAAAACAATAAAGTCCGCTGCTGCGGTGATGAGCCGCGCCGCTTTTCGGTTATATCCCTTGCAATACACGAACGTGCCGGGCAGTGCGGCGGCAAGCGCGATTGCTTCGGATTCAAGTTCGGGGTTTCCCTGTCCCATGACGATGAACCGCAGATTTGGAGCGGCTTCCAGTATGCGGGGAATTGCTTTGAGTAATACATCAACGCCTTTTTGTCGAACCAACCGCCCGTGATACATTAGGTAGAGTGCTCTCCCTTGTTCCTGTGCCCTCATGCTGCCGTATTGCTGTATGCCTCCATACAGCGGCGCGGCGCAGGCTTGCCTTTGCAGTTTGTCGAGTAAAAATGAACGGCAGGCATATTTTCCTTCAAAGTGCTCGTTTTGTACATCGAATGCAAAGGGAAGCCCCGAACACTCCGTATCACGGGGATTATATGCGGCATAATCAATTCCGTTGGTAATGCCGGTAATGTGAATATGCTTTTCAGCAAGGCTTTTTGAAAAAAGATACGAATACGGCGAACGTTCCGGCGCGGTGAGTTGTTCGGCATACCATGGGGAAACCGTTGTTAAACCAGCAAAAGCGGAACCGACCAGAAACGGTTCGACAGTATCATCGATTTTGCCGTATTCCAATACGCTGTGGGGAAGGTCGGTTAACTGTGCGGCATATTCAAATGAATAAAAGGTTTGGCGGTAGCCGTCTCCTGCATTATGAATGGTGATAAGCGCACGGGTATGCCGAAAAAGAAGATTTCCCGTACAGCGGGTAGCGATAAACGCAGGTAATAAGGCAGTGTGCGCATCATGGCAATGCAGTACCAGCGGAGCGGTATGGCGCCACAATCCATAGCAATAGACTGCCTTTTGAAACAATACGTTCATTTCGTGGCTGTCTATGTAACCATCTCCTTTTTTAAGATCGAGTCGGCGCAGCTTTTCCCGAAAATAATCGAGTTCTTCGGCGCAATAGGTATAAATATCTTTCTTTTCTGCAAAGATAGCGGAGTCGATAAAGATAAAACGGATATTGCTCCTGACGAGTTCAAAATACCGTACTGAATGCACTGTATCGCCAATCTGAATGCGCAGCTCAGCTGTGCAGTTGTCAAGCGCTTCAGTATTGTTTCCGTAACGGGGTAAAAAGACCGTAACTGACAATCCGTAATCGGCAGCTGCTTCGGCTAACGACTTTACGACATTTTTTACACCTCCGGCTTCCGCAAAACCGGCGTATTCACGACTTACCATCCATATTGATGCATTGTTTTTTTTGTTGCTCATAAAACGAGAATACCCTGTAAAGAAAGTAACGGAACCCGCTCAAGACCGCGTGCTCAAGAATCATCGTTCCGTTGCGCAGTGAAACAGATCCGGTCGAAGTTTTTCCGCTCCGTTCAAATATATCGGTATGGGTTTCCTTTTCCCATAGTAATAAAAAAGGAAACGAATGATACCGTGAGGACTGCCGTCGATGTCCGGCTCCGTACTACAGAAAAGGGCAGTCGCAGGAGCATAACCAGCGGAACGTAATAAGGTTGCAGGATTTGCCGCCGTAATATCGGAGGTAACTGAAAATTGCAGGGAAACAATAGTGTTTTCATGCAATCTGTTAAATTCTAAAAAGCGTGTGTACGCAGCAACCACCGCGGTTTTGATATCCTCTCTCGTGTTTTGAGTACATACCGCGGCTCGTCCTGCGTATAGTTTTTTTCCGAAAAGCATAGGCTTCCTTATGTCTATGTAAGACCATTTGCGAGTAAAAGAATAATGGCTGCAAGAATCGCAATAATCAGTCCTAATAGACAAGCGATACCGCTGATAATGCAGCGTCCGACGTAGTGGAGTTTCCGTAAATAAATACTGTAGTTGAGTTCAAACAATAACGCAAAAGCGGCGACTAAAAACAACAATATGCCAACAACGATAAGTAGTTGCAAAATAATGATTTGGCTTGAATCCAAAAAATTTTGAATATTTCCTAAAACAAATAAAACAAATAGGGCAATCAGAACGGTAAAAAGAAAGAGTACCGTCCTATGCAAAAAACGAATAGTAACTTGTTTTCTAATGATCGGAGATGTCATCAATGACCGAGTATAACTTGTCCGATTGGAACTTGCAAGACCTTTCTATTATCATGCATCTGCCGTACACCTATCGTATATCGCGGATAAACATCAGCTCGGTGATAAGATGCGCTTTGTTGAGTCCTTTTTGTTCAAATTTTGTTTTAGGACGCCATGGCTGTGGCGGGGCGAACCCTTCATATTTTGAACGAAGCCCCTTGGTAGCGGATAGTTCGGCAAAGGCATCCTCCGCATAGTCATACCAATCGGTTACCATATAAAGGTAGCCATTGTCTTGTAGTTTTCGAGCCAACAGGTCGGTTCTTGGATGACGGAGTAGCCGCCGCTTATGGTGCTTTTTCTTTTGCCACGGATCGGGGAAAAAAATATGAAAACCTGCGATTGAGCTGTCGGCAATCATATTTTCCAGCACTTCGATAGCGTCATGTTCGATAATGCGGAGATTTTTAAGACCACGCTGTTCAATTTCGTTTAACAGCTTCCCGACCCCCGCTTGAAATACTTCAATACCGATATAATTGATTTCGGGATGCTGCGCTGCAATTTCAGCTGTTGCAACTCCCATGCCGAACCCTATTTCGATGATGACCGGATGATCATTTGCAAAGAGTTCGCTAAAAGAAAGTTGTTGCACGGTATAGGGAATGCACCAGCGCGGCGCATAGTCCGTATATGCTTTTTTTTGCGCTTCGGTAATCCGCCCTTTCCGTAGAACAAAGGTTCTAATGGGGCGACCCTGCAGCGGCGTATTGGCTGTTCCGGTTTGTTCACTCTGGTGTGTCTGTGCTGTTATCATGGAATTCCTTTGTGTTGTAAGCGAAGCTGCAAAAGCTCTTGTTTTTACCGCTCGTCATAGTTCCCTCTTTTCGATAAGCGAAACATACAAGGGACCTGCACCTGCGCAGGTATCGGGTAAAAAGCGGTAGCCGAACAGGGTTTGTTCGCCGAGCATAGACGGTACGCTTTTTTTGTCAGTTCTGTTGCTACTAGCTCTTGTACTATCGGCTCTATTGCTGTAGGCTTTATTGCCGTCGGATATATTGGCATCGGCTGTGCTGGTATGAACCGCGTTTGGGCCTACCGCTGCCGCATTGCTATGAACCACAGGGATACTTCCGTCAGTTGTTTGGGTAGCGCCTGTGTTCCATTCCGACGTTGCCGTACCGCTATGAACGGCAACTGCGTTCCCGTATTTTTTTAACAGCTTTTGCACCACGCCGTCATTTTCCGCATCAGCGAGCGCACAGGTGGCGTATACTAAAAAACCGCCTTGTTTTAGCAGAAGAAAGGCTGCCGAAAGGAGCGCCCATTGCCGCTGCGCCAGCATTTTAATTCGCGCTGGTGTCCAGCAGGCGAGGTACTTCGCATCGGTAATGACATGGCGCTCCGAAGAACAGGGAGCATCCAGCAAGATGCGCTCGTAACATGCTTGCCGGCTGCGCGGGAGGGTAGCGGCGTCATAGCCGGTAACTTCGATGCGGCTTCTTATGTCCGGCGGCAGATGCTCATCAAGTACGGTGAGTAGCCGCGCCCGCCTGGCCCGCGACAGTTCATTTGCCTGTATCCGCGCATCCTGTCCCATGCCGGCGGCCAGCACCAGCGTTTTACCGCCCGGCGCAGCGCACATATCCAAACAGCTGCCTTCATCAATCGGCGGCAGCGCCTGTGCTGCGTAGATGCTCGCTTGGTCAAGGTAGTACGGCTTGCCGCCACTTACCGAAAAAGCAACCGGCTGAGTTTCTTGCAAAAGCGCGTCCCGAAGCGCCGGCCAACGGCTGCCAAACAGAGCGCTGTAGTAAGCTTCAAACGCGGCTGCCCCACTTACCTGTTTTGACCGCTTCATGGGCGCTGCTCCGAGCTGCGTTGACCGCTTGTAGGTGCAACCGATACAGTGGTTGTATTCTTATCGGCAGCCGCTTGTTGGCGAGGTATGGGCGCGGAACTGTTTATGCATACATCTATGCAAGCCTTCCAGAGGGTATCGGGCTGCACAGGCGGCGCTTCAATAGTAATCTTTTTGTGCGTAAGCGGATGGACAAACGACAGCTTGTAGGAATGGAGGCGTATGCCGCCGCCCTGCTCGCTGCGCCGCGCTCCGTATTTTAAATCTCCCTTGATGGGATGTCCCGCGGCTGCCATCTGAACCCTAATCTGATGCGTGCGCCCTGTTACCGGACTTATCCGGATAAAGTCATACCGCTCTCCTTTTCCGCACAGCGTCCAATATAAAACCGCTTTTTTAAGCGCGGGCGTCTTATTTTTTTGAGGCTTTGTAATACTGGCAGAACCTGTATTGGTGGGCGTCATATCAATAGGAGCGGCGCCAATAAAGGCTTTTTGTGTTTTAGTATGAAAGCCGAGCCAGTGCTCCAACCGCTGCGCTCCCGATATTTCTGCGGAATGTACCGCAGTACGTTCGCATATTGCCCAATATTCTTTTTGCACTGAACCAGCTTCAAAAGCGCGGGAAAACAGCGTTTGTATTTGTGCGGAAAAGGCCAGTAGCACGATTCCCGATACGGGCGTATCGAGCCGGTTGACCGGAGCTACAAACGGTTTATGCGGAAAAAGCGGCGCAAAAAATGTTTGAGTGTTTTCGCCGCTTGCTTTGTACGCAACCGCACAGTAATCATCTTCAAAATAGATACGGGATTCTTTACTCATAATTCACAATAACAGAAATGCATTATAGTTGTTTTTTTTTACCTCGACAATATGCTTGACAAACTATTATATGAGTGCTATGGTAATTTCAAAGGATAAGATGTTATGCAAAAGTGTGTTTTTTATAGAATGTAC